>NZ_JABXEO010000219.1:0-874 GCF_013372585.1 Myxococcus sp. AM010 | reverse complement strand
GGGGCGGAGCGGGGAGTCGCTGTGGATGGGGTCGGCGAAGACGAACGTGGGGCACCTGGAGTCAGCGGCGGGAGTGGCGGCGGTGATGAAGGTGGTGCTGTCGCTGAGGAACAAGCAGTTGCCACCGCACCTGCACTTCAAGACGCCGAACCCGCACATCGGCTGGGAGCGGATGGCGGTGGAGGTGCCGACGAAGCTGACGGCGTGGGAGCCGGCGCAGGGTCGGCGCGTGGCGGGCGTCAGCTCCTTCGGCTTCAGCGGTACCAACGCGCACGTCGTCATCGAGGAGGGTCCTGCTCCGCGTGAGACGCCCGTGCTCCAGGAGCGCCCGAAGCACGTGCTGGTGGTGTCGGCGCGGAGCCCGAGCGCGCTGGAGGAGCAGGCGAGGAGGTACGCGGAGGCGCTGGGAGAGGCTTCGGTGGGGGACGTGTGCTTCACGGCGTCGGTGGGGAGGGCGCACCTGGAGCAGCGGATGGCGGTGGTGGGAGGGAGCGCGGAGGAGCTGAGGGAGAGGCTGGAGAGGGCGGCGGGTGGAGAGGTGGTGGGTGGAGTGGTGAAGGGGCAGGCGGTGGGGAGGGAGAAGCGGAAGGTGGCGTTCCTCTTCACGGGGCAGGGGAGCCAGTACGTGGGGATGGGAGAGGAGCTGTACGGGAGTCAGCCGGCCTTCAGGGAAGCGTTGGACGCGTGCGCGAAGGTGCTGGAGGGGGTGCTGGAGAAGCCGCTGCTGGAGGTGATGTTCGCCGGAGGCAGTGAGCTGGACGAGACGAGGTACACGCAGCCGGCGCTGTTCGCGGTGGAGTACGCGCTGTGGAGGATGTGGAGGAGTTGGGGCGTGGAGGCGGACGCGGTGCTGGGGCACAGCGTGGGGGAGTAC
>NZ_JABXEO010000218.1:0-876 GCF_013372585.1 Myxococcus sp. AM010 | reverse complement strand
CACGTGGTGACGTCGAAGTGCGCGGACGCCATGCCGCTGCACCGGTTGGCCCAGCGGGTGGAGCGAAGCGGCGTGCCCATGAGTCGCAGCACCCTGACGGACCTCTTCCACCAGGCCGCCTCGGTGCTACTGCCCCTCTCCCAGCACCTCCTGCAATGCATTGCCTCGGCGGACGTGGTGTGGGCGGACGAGACGCCGCTGCGCGTGCTGGACGTGAAGAAGACGCGTCTGGGCTACCTCTGGACTTTCCTCACCCGGAATGACGCGGGCGAGTGGCTCATCGGCTACCGCTTCAGCATGGGCCGCGCCAGCAAGACGCCGAAGGAAGTCCTGGGTGGCACCGCGGGCGCCCTCGTGGTGGACGCGTACACCGGCTACAACGCGGTGACGCTGCCGCAGGGCCGGGTGCGCGTCGGCTGCTGGGCCCATGTGCGTCGCCGCTTCTTCGACGCGCTGGCCACCGCGCCCGAGGCGCGTGAAGCCCTGGACTTCATCCTCGAACTCTACCGGGTGGAGGCCCAGGCGCGAGAGGCGGACGTGGTGCGCACCGCGGCCCACCGCGAGCTGCGCCAGGTGCACAGCGCCCCCGTCCTCGCCGGGCTGCGCGTCTGGCTTGAAGCCCAGGCACCGCGTCACCCGCCCAAGAGTCCACTGGGCCAGGCCATCTCCTACGCCCTCAAGCAGTGGGAGGCCCTCACGCGCTTCGTGGAGAATGAGCGCCTGCCTCTCGACAACAACCGCTCGGAGGCAGCGCTGAGAAAGGCGGCCCTGGGCCGTAAGAATTTTCTCTTCGTCGGCCACGAGGCCGCGGGAGAGAACCTCGCGGGCCTCTATGCACTGGTGGCTTCCTGCGAGGCCAACGGCGTCAACCCCGAG
>NZ_JABXEO010000217.1:0-897 GCF_013372585.1 Myxococcus sp. AM010 | reverse complement strand
CGCCCGTTCAACCTGGAGGTGGGCCCGCTGCTGAGGGCGACGCTGCTGAGAGAGGGGGAGGAAGCGCACGTGCTGGTGCTGGTGATGCACCACATCGTGTCGGACGGGTGGTCAATGGGCGTGCTGGTGAGGGAGTTGGTGGCGCTGTACGAGGCGTACTCGCAGGGGAGGGAGTCACCGCTTCCGGAGCTGGAGGTGCAGTACGCGGACTACGCGGTGTGGCAGCGAGAGTGGCTGAAGGGGGAGGTGCTGGAAGAGCAGTTGGGGTACTGGAGGAAGCAGCTTGCGGGCGCACCAGTGGCGCTGGAGTTGCCGACGGACAAGGTGAGGCCGGCGGTCCAGACGTACCGAGGGGACACGCGAGGTCTGGAGTGGCCGAAGGGGCTGTGGGAGGGAGTGAAGGGGCTGGCGCAGCGAGAGAATGCGACGCCCTTCATGGTGCTGCTGGCGGCCTTCCAGGTGGTGCTGTCGCGGTACGCGAGGCAGGAGGACGTGAGCGTCGGGACGGCAATAGCGAACCGGACGCGAGCTGAAACGGAGGGGCTGATTGGCTTCTTCGTGAACACGCTGGTGCTGCGGACGAAGGTGTCGCCGACAGCGAGCTTCCGGGAGTTGCTGACGCAGGTGCGCGAAGTGACGCTGGGTGCGTACGCGCACCAGGAAGTGCCCTTCGAGAGGCTGGTGGAGGAACTGCAGCCGGAGCGGGACTTGAGTCGCAGCCCGCTGTTCCAGGTGATGCTGGTGCTGCAGAACGCGCCGGGCGGGGCGGTGAGCCTGCCGGGGCTGAGGCTGGAGGCGGCGGAGTCGTCCGGGAAGACGTCGAAATTTGACGTGACGCTGGGCCTGGGAGAGTCGAGCGCGGGAGGGCTGTCGGGCGCGCTTGAGTTCAACAGCGAC
>NZ_JABXEO010000216.1:0-899 GCF_013372585.1 Myxococcus sp. AM010 | reverse complement strand
GTGGGGGCGGAGGCGCCGGTGGGGCTGTGCCTGGAGCGAGGCGTGGAGTGGGTGGCGGCGATGCTGGGCATCCTGAAGTCAGGAGGCGCCTACGTGCCGTTGGACGCGGGCCAGCCGGAGGCGCGGCTGCGGGCGTTGGTGGAGGAAGTCGGCGCGCGGGTGGTGGTGACGGAGGCGAGGCACGCGGCGGTCTTCGAAGGGACGCGTGCGCGCCGGGTGTTGGTGGAGGAAGCGGCGCGCGCGGGACAGCCGACGGTGGGCGTGGGTGTGCCAGTGGCGCCCGAGCAGTTGGCGTACGTGCTGTTCACGTCGGGGAGCACGGGGCGTCCGAAGGGCGTGGGGGTGTCGCACGGGCAGTTGAGCAACTACGTGCAGGCGGCGATAGCGCGGCTGCGGCTGGAGGAGTGCCGCAGCTTCGCGCTGGTGTCGACGCTGGCGGCGGACCTGGGGAACACGGTGCTGTTTCCCGCGCTGAGCGTGGGCGGCGAGCTGCACGTCTTGACGCAGGAGCGGGCGAGCAGCCCGTCGGGAGTCGCGGAGTACTTCGAGAAGCACGGGGTGGAGTGCACGAAGGTGGTGCCGTCGCACTTCGCGGCGCTGCTGAGCGCGGCGGAGCCGGTGCGGGTGGTGCCGAGGAAGCGGTTGGTGCTGGGAGGAGAGGCGGCGTCGTGGAGCCTGGTGGAGCAGGTGCACGCGTTGGCGCCGGAGTGCGAGGTGTACAACCACTACGGCCCGACGGAGGCGACGGTGGGCGTGCTGGCGGGGCGCGTGGAGTCGCCGCGCCGGGTGACGTCGCCCGCGACAGTGCCGCTGGGCAGGCCGCTGGGAAACACGCGGGTGTACGTGCTGGACGGGAGCATGCGGCCGGTGCCGGTGGGGGTGGCGGGAGAGCTGTACGC
>NZ_JABXEO010000215.1:0-961 GCF_013372585.1 Myxococcus sp. AM010 | reverse complement strand
CCTCCCTGTGGACCGCCCAGGTCGCTCGCGCTCCCGACGCCACCGCACTCGTCCTCGCCTCCTCCGGCCTTCGCCTCTCCTTCTCCCAGCTCCACGCTCGCGCCACCCGCCTGGCCCAGCACCTGCTCGGCCTTGGCGTCCTCCCGGAGGACGTCGTCGGCCTGTGCCTCGAGCGCTCCGAGGACGCCGTCGTCGGCCTCCTCGCCATCCTCCTCAGTGGCGCCACCTGCCTTCCTCTCGAAGCCACTCACCCGCACGAGCGCCGTGCCTCGCTTCTCCACCGGGCCCGTGCTCGCTTCGTCCTCTCTCGCCCGGACTTCTTCTCCGACGCCTCGCTGGCGATTCCCCTCGTCCAGCCGCTCCCTCCTCAGTCTCCGTCCTCACTCCCTCTCCCGCTCGTCCTCCCCGACTCGCTCGCCTACCTCCTCTTCACCTCTGGCTCCACTGGCGAGCCCAAGGGCGTTGAGCTCACCCACCGCTCCCTTGTCCACGCCTTCGACTCCTTCGACTCCCTCTACGACGCGCGTCCGGGGGACTGCTGGGCTTCCTCCAGCAGCTTCTCCTTCGACATCCATCTAGAGGAGCTGTTCTACGGGCTCACTCGAGGCGCCACGGTCGTGCTGCGTGACGTGGGGCCGCTGGGGCTGGGGCGCGACATCGCCCGCCACGGCATCACGCACGTCAGCACCACGCCGTCCTCGCTGGCCACCGCGATGGAGGAGCCCGGAGCCGTTGCTGCGCTTCGCACGCTCAAGCGCCTCATCTCAGGAGGCGAGGCGCTGCCGGATGCGCTGACGCGGCAGCTCCAGGATTCGTCCCTCCAACTGCTCAACACCTACGGCCCGACGGAGACGACCATCTGCGTGGTGGCCGAGAAGGTGGAAGCCCACCGCCCCGTCCGCCTGGGCCAGCCCTTGGCTCGCTCTCAGGCCTACGTCCTCGACGAGGCCGGCCTCCCCAC
>NZ_JABXEO010000214.1:0-730 GCF_013372585.1 Myxococcus sp. AM010 | reverse complement strand
TCGATTTCACGCGCCAGGGCCACCGTCTGCGGCAGCGGCGTGGTGTCCAGCTCCTCGCGCAGCAGGCGGCGGCACCGCTCGAAGGCGTTGAGCGCGGCCATGCGGTCGCCCGCCATGTAGTGCAGCCGCATCAGCCGGCGCCACGCTTCTTCCGAATACGGGTCCATGGTGAGGAGCTGCTCCGCGAGCGCCAGCGCGCCCGTCAGGTCCCCCCGCTTCTCCCGCGACTCCGACTCCGCCACGGCGGCCCGGCGGCGAAGCTTGTCCAGCCGCTCCCGCGCGCCCTCCAGCCATGTCTGGAATTCCGAGCAATCTTCGTACTCCAGGGCGCCCAGGAGCACGCCTTCCAGCATGAGGGCTTCCGAGAATCGCCCCGCGAGCACGTGGGCCTGGAGTTCTGCGGCGTCAGAGACGACGCCCTCACCCAGCGAGAGGACGTCGGTGCCCTGCACCAGCTCCGCGCCGCAGGCGAGCCGCAGCCGGCGCAGCAACTGTCGCATGTTGTTGCGCGCGGTCGTCTCCCCGGACTCCGCCCACAGCAGGCCGGCCAGGCGGTACTTCGGGTGGGGGCCTTCCAATGCCAGCCATGCGAGGACGCCCGCGGTCCGCCGCTCCAGGGGGATGCGCGTGTCGCCGACCCGGAGCCGGGCTTCGCCCAAGAGTTCCAGGTGAAAGCGTTGTGTATTTACCAGGCCGTCGGCTGCCATGTCCTCCGGGATTCCTCGCATGG
>NZ_JABXEO010000213.1:0-1060 GCF_013372585.1 Myxococcus sp. AM010 | reverse complement strand
CCGACGACGTCCTCGGTAGCAGGATGCGTGCGCCCGGAGACAGGCACGCCAACGCAGACCTCCTCCTGTCCGGAGTAGCGGTGCAGCAGTCCGGCGAAGGTGGCCTGGAGCGCCATGAAAGGCGTCACCCCGTGCTCGCGGCAGAAGGCGCGCAGCGCCTGGGTGCGGGCTGGTGAGAGTTGCTGCCCCTCGATGGAGCCTCCCTTCCCGGTGAGGACGGAAGGACGTGGCTTGTCGGTGGGAAGCTGAAGCAGCCGCGGCGCGTCGGCGAGCTGACGCACCCAGTATTCGCGCTGCCGGTCTTCACGCTCCTGGAGCCGAGGCGTGCGCTGCCATACGGCCACGTCGGCCCAGCTCAGGTCCACTGGAGCGAGCGCGGGAAGCGAGTCCTGGGTGAAGGCGAGATACGCCTCGGCCAGCTCTCGCAGCAGGACGGACAGCGACGTCCCATCCACCAGCAGGTGGTGGAAGACGAGCAACAAGACATGCCGCTGCGGCGTGAGTTGCCACAGGCGGAACCGGTACAGCGGTCCTTCCGCCATCGCGAAGGGGCGAGCTGCTTCATGTCGCAGATGTGCCGTCAGCGTTGTGGCGGATGCGTCTGGCTCCAGATGCTCCACGGTCAGCACGCGCGGGGCGGCCGGTTGCAACACCGGGACGGGGTGTCCGTCGCGTGAAGCGGGAACCGCCAATCGCAGCACCGTGTGTCGCGAGACCAGCCAGTGGAGCGCGGCTTCCAGGGCCTCGATGTCCAGGGGCCCCGTGAGCTCCAGTGCTTCGGGCATGTGGTAGGCGCTGGAGTCGGGCTGCAACTGGTGCAGGAACCACATGCGCTCCTGCGAGTACGACAGCAGCGCGCGCTCATCCTCGCGACGAGGCGTTGGCGCTGGCAGTGACGTCTCGGTAGCGCCCTGGATTCCCTCCAGCTCACGAGCCAGTGCGGCGACGGAGGGAGAGGAGAAGAGGGAGGCGAGAGGAAGCTCGACGCCGAAGGAGGAGCGGATGCGAGCGGCGAGGCGGGTGGCGCTGAGGGAGTGTCCGCCGAGAGAGAAGAAGTCGT
>NZ_JABXEO010000212.1:0-1071 GCF_013372585.1 Myxococcus sp. AM010 | reverse complement strand
CCAGCACGCCCATTGACCACCCGTCCGACACGATGTGGTGCATCACCAGCACCAGCACGTGCGCTTCCTCCCCCTCTCTCAGCAGCGTCGCCCTCAGCAGCGGGCCCACCTCCAGGTTGAACGGGCGAAGTGCCTCTTGCTCCACGAGGCGTTTCGTTTCCGGTCCTCCTTCTCCGCCGTCCGGAGTTCCGCGCTCCATGACTTCCAACCGCGTCGTTGCAGTGTCGGAGACAAGCTGGACAGGCATCCCGTTCTGAGAACGGAAGGTGGTTCGCAACGATTCGTGTCGGCGAACCAGTTCATCGAAGCTACGGCGCAACGCTCCGACGTCGAGGACGCCAGTGAGCCGCACTGCGACGGGGACGTTGTAGAAGGCGCTGCCAGGCTCCAGTTGGTCGAGGAACCACAGCCGCTGCTGAGCGAACGATAGCGGCAAGGCCCCCTGCCGCTGTGCCCTCTTCAGTGGTGGCGCCTGGCGCACCGAGCCTCCCACCTGATCGTGGTCCAGCCTAAGGGCCAGCTTCTCCACCGTCGGCGATTCGAAGACATCCCTCAGGGGGAGCTCCACCTGGAAGGACTCGCGCACACGAGACACCAACTGCGTTGCCAGCAACGAGTGGCCGCCCAGCTCGAAAAAGTCTTCATCGACGCTGACTCGTTCGACGTTCAGCACCTCGGTGAAGATGGACGCCAGCTTCTGTTCGGTCGCGGTCCGAGGCGCCTCGAAGTGCGCCGTCTTCGGGCCTTGTGCATCCGGGGCTGGCAGTGCCTTGCGGTCTACCTTGCCGTTCGGCGTCAGCGGCAGCGCCTCCAGCACCACGTATGCAGACGGCACCATGTACTCCGGCAGCCGCTGCTTCACGTGGCTTCTCAGCGCACCCGCGTCCAGCAAGGCGCCTTCCTGCGCCGTGACGTAGGCCACCAACCGCTTGCCCTCATTCCCGTCCTCGCGAGCCACCACGACGGCTTCGTTGACGCCACCGTGCTGGGCCAGCGCCGCTTCCACTTCGCCCAGCTCAATTCGGTAGCCGCGCACCTTCACCTGCGTGTCCGCTCGGCCCAGGAACTCCA
>NZ_JABXEO010000211.1:0-1078 GCF_013372585.1 Myxococcus sp. AM010 | reverse complement strand
CCCCCAGCAGCAATGGCGAGGGCAGGCCAGCCCCCAGGGCGAGCAGTGTCGCCTCGGATGAGCGCGCTGAGCTCGAGCGGCTGCGGCGCGAGGTGCGGGTACTGCGCGAGGAGCGCGACATCCTAAAAAAAGCTGCGGCCTGGTTCGCGCAGGAGTCCGTGGCGACGCCCAAGCGGCGTACCGACTCGTGAAGGCGAATCAGGCCGTCCACGGCATCACGACGCTCTGCCGTGTCCTGGAGGTGTCCGAGAGCGGCTACCACGCGTGGCGGACGCGCCTGCCCTCGAAGCGAGCGGTCGCTGACGCGGGCCTCAGCGAGCGCATTCGCGCCATCCACGCGATGAGCGACGGCACCTACGGCGTGCCGCGCATCCACGCCGAGCTCGCGGCGGAGGGTGTGCACATCGGCCGCAAGCGTGTCGCCCGTCTCATGCGGGCAGCGGGCCTCGAGGGCGTCAGTCGCCGCAGGTGGTGTGTCACAACGACGCGCGACGAACGCGCACGCCCTGTGCCCGACCTGGTCGACCGCAAATTCGTGGCCCCTGGACCCGACCAGCTTTGGGTTGCTGACATCACATACATCCCGACGCACGCCGGCTTCCTCTACCTCGCCGTCGTGCTCGACGCATGGAGCCGCAAAGTGGTCGGCTGGGCCATGGCTGGCCACCTCAAGACGGAGCTCGTCGTGCAGGCACTCGACATGGCCGTGGGGCAGCGTCAGCCCCAGAACGTCGTGCACCACAGCGACCAAGGGACGCAATACACCTCGATTGGCTTCGGGCGTCGGTGCAAGGAAGCCGGCGTGCGCCCCTCCATGGGCAGCGTTGGCGATGCGTACGACAACGCGATGTGTGAGAGCTTCTTCGCTACACTCGAGTGTGAACTGCTCGCACGCCGCCGTTTCACGTCTCACGCCGAGGCGCGGATGGCCGTCTTCCGCTTCATCGAAGGCTGGTATAACCCGCTCAGGCGCCACTCCGCGCTCGACTACGAGTCACCCGCTGGTTACGAGAAGAAGCACCGCGCTGCCGCTTGAGGGCGAAAGCGCGGAACGCTCTGCGGAACCGGGGCAACTTCA
>NZ_JABXEO010000210.1:0-1109 GCF_013372585.1 Myxococcus sp. AM010 | reverse complement strand
CTAAACCGAGGTTCGTGATTCTCGATCAGGTCGGAGAGCAGACGGGCGCGAAGCGAACGGGAAGAAAGAGCAGGGGCACCTCCCGTTCGGCTCTGTGTGCGCAGAAGACCTGAGAGCGAGAAGGCCCTGCCCCAGGGGCAAGGTAGGCCGTGGTTGAAGAGGAAGCAGCGTCAGGCGCTGCTTCGGTGGGGGGCCAGGAGTGGTTGCCCGCTGACCTACCGGAGGTGCCTGGCAGTGGCGAGCGCGGGGCGAGGGGCGTCGTGTCGCGCCACCGCGAAGGCGCTGGAGTGTGCCACCTCGACCGTGGTGGTTGCGGTGCGGCGCTACCAGGAGGGTGGGCGCCAAGCCCTTCGAGACAGAAGGGAGGGCAACGGACGCGCCAAGGTGGACGAGCGGTTTCGGGAGCGGCTCACCTGCGTGTTGGAGGGCACGCCCGAGGACTGGGGCTGGTGTCGTCCCACCTGGACACGCGAGTTGCTGTGCCAGGAAATGGCTCGCCGAGGACAGGTGCGCGTGTCCGTGGCGACCATGGGGCGCACGCTCGCCACGCTCGGCGCCCGGCTCAAGGCGGCCAAGCCCATCGTCGAGTGTCCCTGGCCCAGTTGGAAGCGACAGCGTCGGCTCCACGAGCTGAAGTGTCTCGAGGTGTATGGGCCTCCCAGCGAGCCCGTTCTGCATGTGGACGAGGTCGACATCCACCTCAACCCCAAGGTGGGGCGCGACTGGTGCCTGCCCGGGCAACGACGGGTGGTGGTGACGCCCGGTAACAACCAGAAGCGCTACCTGGCTGGAGCGCTCAATACGCGCACCGGGCAGCTGACGTGGGTGGAAGGCAGGTCCAAGGCAAGTGCCCTCTTCATCCAGTTGCTGTGGCGCCTGGCGAGTCAATACCGGCGCGCTCGCCGTATCCACCTCGTCCTCGACAACGCCTCGGTTCACTCCAGCAAGAAGACGCTCAAGGCGCTCGCGCATTTCGGCGGGCGACTCGTTCTCCATTTCCTCCCGCCGTACTGCCCCCAGGGCAATCGCATCGAGCGGGTGTGGCTCGACCTGCATGCCAACGTCACCCGCAATCACCGCTGCCGCACCATGGACCAGCTCATGGTCCG
>NZ_JABXEO010000020.1:0-100886 GCF_013372585.1 Myxococcus sp. AM010 | reverse complement strand
CTCCAGGCCCGCGGGCTGTGCGCCGGTGGCGGGGCGGGGCGGCGGGACGATGCGCTTGGCGCGCAGGTCCTTGATGACCAGCCGGGTGATGGCCTTGAGCGTGTCGAGCACCCCGCGGCCATTGGCGGCGGACGTCTCCAACTCCGGGACACCCCGGGGGTTGAGCTCCTTGCGGAGCTCCTCCACGGGCAGCACGCCGTCCAGGTCCCGCTTGTTCCACTGCATCACCAGCGGGAAGCGGTCCAGGCGGATGCCGTGCTCGAAGAGGTTCTCCTCCAGGTTGGCCAGGGACTCGCGGTTGGCGTCCATGGCCTCTGGCTGCGAGTCCGCCACGAACACCACGCCGTCGGCGCCCTGGAGCACCAGCTTGCGGGTGGCGTTGTAGAAGACCTGTCCCGGCACGGTGTAGAGCGCCAGTCGCACGGAGCAATCGCCCACGCGCTCCACCTTCACGGGAAGGAAGTCGAAGAAGAGCGTCCGGTCCCCCTCCGTGGCGATGGACATCATCTCGCCGCGGTGTGCGGGGCGGACCGTCTCGTAGATCTTCCTCAGCGAGGTCGTCTTCCCGGAAAGGCCCGGTCCATAGAAGACGATTTTCGCGGCCACTTCACGGGCCATCAGATTGACGCTGCTCACGGTGCCAGCTTACCTAGTCCGACTTGACACCTCGCGCCAGTTGACGACGAGACATTCACCCCAGGACCGCGAGGTTCAGCGCTGGAGGTGAGGCCAAGGCCCCAAGGCAGGCTCGCCAGGATGCGCGCCCGCAAGCCCTCCGCGACGGCTCACGCCGCTTTCCGGAAAGGGAAATGCGGCACGAACCGCACGAAACGGGATGAATCCGCTCGTGGGGGGCAGTCGCCGTGGTGAGACGCGCGTCATGCCCCCCTTCGAGCGAGAGGACCTCAAGCGGCCTTCGTTACCTTGCCCGCCTTGATGCAGCGGGTGCACGCGAGAACGCGCTGGGTGCTGCCCTGAACGCTGGCCCGAACCTTCTGGAGATTCGGCAGGGTCCGCTTCTTCGTCTTGTTGTTCGCGTGGCTGACGTTGTTACCCACCAGCGGACGCTTGCCACACAAGTCACACTTCCACGCCATGACCTCTAACTCCTTGAAAACTGGGGCGTTGGACGCCTGCCGATTAAAAGAGCGGCGGAACCTGCCAGAGAACGGCCTGGAAATCCAGCCTTAGATCCTGGATCAGCCCTTGAGCGGATCCTTCTTCTTCAACATGTCCTGCACCAGCCGCGCGGCCCGGATGCCCGAGAGCAGCTCGCCTTCCAGCCCCAGCCCGGGGAGGACCTCGCGGTTGGCGAGCAGGATGTTCTTGGCCGGCGTGCGCTGGGCCAAACCCGTGACACCCAGGAAGGCTTCCGATTCGAAGCTGAACAAGGGGTGCGGCATCAGCCGGCTGCCACGGACCCCGCCGGCGTCCAGGTAGGGGGCCGAGCGCAGCACGCGGTGCTGGGCGGTGAAGGGCATCAGCGCGTCCAGGTATTCGTCGATGCGCGTCGCCAGGCCCTGCAGGTGCTCCTCGCCCAGGTCCCGCGCCGAGGCCGGGACGAAGGCGCCGGCGCACACCACGCGCAGCCCTTCCGTCGCCTTGGCCTCCTTGCCGCCGTGCGCCTGTGTCGCGCGCGCGGGCTGGATCTGGAGCAGCACGGGGCCCAGCTCCGCGTCGCCCGTGTCCAGCAGGGCCAGCTCACCCAGGCCGCGAGGCAGCGCCGACTCCGGCACCACCCAGTTCACGGTGAAGAGCAGGGACTTGGTGTTGGACTGGTCCAGGTGCTCCAGCAGCCCGCGGTGGTGCTTCTTGTCCGTCACCAGCCGCCGCAGCGCGCCCGCGTCCGTGGCCGCCACCAGGCAGGACGCGCGGTACATCGTGTCCGAGCGCATCAGCTTCATGCCCGCGAACTTGCTGCCGTCGAAGGCCAGCTCCTCCACGATGAAGCCCGCCGGGTTGTCGCGCCCGAGCACGTCTCCACCCAGCTCCGCCACGCGGCGCGCGAGCACCTCGCGCAGGCCTTCGTGTCCGCCGGGGAAGTAGGAAGGGGTCGACAGCACCTGGGACATGGCCCGCGTCAGCGCCAGGGGCGCCTCCGGACGGTCCAGGTGGGTGACGAAGGGCAGCAGTCCCCGCACCAGGGACACCGACGCGCTGTCTCCCGTGAGCCGGGGCGGCGTCTCCAGGCCCGGATGCGCCCGGATGAGCTTCTTCAGGCCCCAGCCCTCGAAGAAGCCGTCCGGCGGCAGGGCGGGGCCCGCCTTGAAGAAGGCATCACTGGCTTCGTGCTGCGCGGCGGCGCCGGCCAGGGTGCCCAGCAGGGCTTCGCCTTCCTCGCCCAGCTCGCGCGTCACCTCGGCCTTGCGGCGGGCGGCATCACCATGGAGGTCCATGCGGCTGCGGGACATGAGGAGCTGCAGCTCCGGCGCGTGGGGCCGCAGCGTGCGCTGGACGTTGGCGTTGAGGCCCAGCTCCGTGAGGGCCTCCTCCACCGCGGGCATGGCCTTGAGCGGCGGCGCGACGAAGGGGGCGTAGGGGAGCACGTAGCCGCCGTGCTCGTAGCCCGGCCCCATTCCGTCGTGCTCCACCAGCAGGACGCGGTGGTTGCGCTTCGCCAGGAGGGCCGCCGCGAGCGCACCGCCCAGCTGACTGCCGAGCACGATGACGTCGTAGACATGCCGGGACGGCCCGGCGGGGAGCTTGAGCTTGGCAGAGGACGTCGCCATGAGGCGGGCAACACTACACAACGTGCCCGCCGCTGGCGCCCTTTTCACCACGGCGCGCCCGCGGGGGGCGGGTCAGCGGGCCTGGGCGCTGAAGAGGCGCTGCTCCAGCTCGGGCGGCAGCTGGGTGAAGTCCTGGACCACCCAGTGCGCGCCGGCCTCGCGGAGGTCGGCCTCCGGCGCGGCGGTGGTCAATCCCACCACCGTCATGCCGGCTTCGCGGGCGGACATGATGCCCAGGACAGCGTCCTCGAAGGCGAGGCACTCGGTGGGGGCCACGCCCAGCGCCTTGGCGGCGGCCAGGAAGATGTCCGGGGCGGGCTTGCCACGCGTCACCTGTTCGGCGCCGACGATGCTCGCGAAGAGGGGCCGGATGCCGAGCCCGTCCAGCACCAGCTCGCGGTTGCCCTGGGGCGCGGCGGTGGCGATGGCCGCTGGGACGTGGGCCTCCCGCAGGCGCTGGATGAAGGCCTCCGCGCCCTGGTGCAGCTTCAGGTGCGGCCGGTACAGGGTGCGGTAGTGGTGCTCCTTCTCCTCGGCGATGCGCTCCACTTCATCCGGGGCCACCGGGCGGCCGAGCAGCTGGGGGATGATCTCCTCGTTCTTCCTGCCGGCGAAGCGGCTCTGGAAGTCGCCGGCGGTCAGCGGCAAGCCCAGCTTCCGAGCGAACGAGACCCAGGCCTCGTTGTGGAACTGCATGTTGTCGACGAGGGTGCCGTCCATGTCGAAGACGACGGCACGCAGGGGCGCCAGTGCGGAGGTCATGCGTTCCCCATAGCGCGTCCGTCCCGGCGGCGGGCCAATGAATCCACCCAAAGGGGCTGCTCGCCTGATATCCCCGGCGCCATGACGGACGACCTCCTGCTCGAGACGCGTGGCGCGGTAGGCGTGGTGACCCTGAACCGGCCCAAGGCCCTGAACGCGCTGACCCTGGGCATGTGCCGCAAGCTGCACCCGGCGCTCGACGCCTGGGCGGCGGACCCGGCCATCCAGGCCGTCATCATCCGGGGCGCTGGCGGCCGGGCCTTCTGCGCGGGTGGAGACGTGCGCGCGGTGGCGCTGTCGGTGGGGGATGCGTCCGTTGAAGCGGAGGAGCGGGTGTCTCGCGAGTTCTTCCGCGCCGAGTACGGGCTGAACCACCGCATCCACTACTTGGGCAAGCCGTTCATCGCGCTGGTGGACGGCGTCTGCATGGGCGGCGGGCTCGGCCTGTCGATTCACGGCACCCACCGGGTCGTCACCGAGAAGCTGGTGCTGGCCATGCCGGAGACGGCCATTGGCCTCTTTCCGGACGTGGGCGGCGGCTGGTTCCTGCCGCGCTTCCCGGGTGAGTCGGGCACGTACCTGGGCCTCACGGGCGCCCGGTGCGACGCGGCGGACGCGATGTGGCTGGGCTACGCCACGCACCACGTGGAGTCCGCGCGGCTGGACGCGGTGCTGGACGCGCTGGTGCGCGCGCCCTGGGGCACCGGCGCGGCGAGCACCGTGGTGGACACGGTGCTGGCCGGCTTCCACGCGGACGCGGGCACGTCGCCGCTGAGCGTGCAGCACGCGGCCGTCGACCGGTGCTTCGCGGCCGAGCGCGTGGACGACATCCAGCAGGCGCTGGAGCTGGAGGGCACGCAGTGGGCCCAGGAGACGTGGGCCACGTTGCTCCACAGGTGCCCGGCCAGCTTGAAGGTGACGCTGCGCCAGCTCCGGATGGGGCGCACCCGCGGCTACGACGAGATGGCCAACGTGGAGTACCGGCTCAGCCAGACGATGACGGCGCGGCCGGACTTCCGTGAGGGCATCCGCGCGGTGCTCGTGGACAAGGACAACAAGCCGCACTGGCGGCCCACCACGCTGGCGGAGGTGACCGAAGACATGGTGGAGGCGCTCTTCGCGCCGCTGCCTCATGACACGTGGACGCTGCCGGCGCGTCGCGGGTAGGGGCTGTCGCTAAAGGTCCTCGTCGCAGAGGACGGTGATGCCGTCCGCGCGAAGCAGCGCCGTGGTGATGCCTTCGCCCGAGCGGAGCTGGCCGGACTCGTAGACCCGCTGGCTTCCGCACGACGGGCTCTTCTCCTTCAGCAGCGCCACCGTCGCGCCGAAGCGTCGGGCCGCGTCGAGCGCGAGCCGGGCGCCCCGTTGGAAGGCCTCCGTCCGGTCGATGCCCTCGGCGCGCTCGACAGCGGTGGCCCGCCCGGCCCAGACGTCCACCCCCGTGCCTCCGCGCAGGTCCACGGGCGGGCGCGGCACGGGCAGGCCCGAGGCCACCTCCGGGCACACGGGGACGACGTCCTTGTCCGCCAGCGCCGCGAGGACGCGCTCGGAGCGCTGGCAGCGGCCGTCGTACCGGCAGGCCTCGCCCAGCAGGCAGGCGCTGACCAGCACCACGCGGGCTTCCCGGAGCGCGGCGATGCGCTCGTCGCGTGAGGGCGGGGCGCGCTCGCTCACGCCGGGTCGACCGTCGCGCCGGGATTGCGAAGCGCCAGCTCGCCCACCGTGGCCCGCGCGTCCACGCGCGTGCGCGCCGCGTCCAGCGTCACCTTGCCCGTCACCGCGAGCCGCACGGCCAGCGGGTAGAGCCGGTGCTCCTCCGCGAGGATTCGCGCGCTGAGCGCCTTCTCGTCGTCTTCCGGCAGCACCGGCACGGCCGCCTGCGCGATGATGGGCCCCGTGTCGGTGCCCGCGTCCACGAAGTGCACCGTGCACCCTGCCACCTTCACGCCGCGCTCCAGCGCCTGTCGCGGCGCATGCAGGCCCGGGAAGGCGGGCAGCAGCGACGGGTGGATGTTCAGCACCCGCCCCGCGTAGTGGCCCAGGAAGTCCGCGCTCAACAAGCGCATGAACCCCGCAAGGCACACCCACTCCACGTTCGCCCCGCGCAGCGCGTCCAGCAGGGCCTTCTCGAAGTCCGCCTTCGTCGCGTGGGCCTTGTGGTCCACCACCGTGGCCGTCACCCCCGCCTTTCGCGCCCGCTCCAGGGCGAAGGCGGTGGGGACGTTGGACACCACGCAGGCCACCTCGGCGGGGAAGTCCGCGCGCGCGCACACATCCAGCAGCGCCTGCAGATTGCTCCCGCTGCCGGACACGAGCACGCCCAGGCGGACCCGCTGGCCGCTCATGGGTCGATGACCGCCGTGGCCTCGCCCTGGCCCGCCTCCACGCGACCGACCTCGAAGGCCCGCGCGCCCCGGCCGCTCAGCACGCTCAGCGCCTGGGCGACGTCCTCCTTCGCCACGACGAGGATGAGCCCCAGGCCCATGTTGAACGTGCTGAACATCTCGTCGCGGGCCACGCTGCCCAGCTTCGCGATGAGGTCGAAGATGGGCGGCTTGGGCCACGTCTGCTCGCTCAGCACCGCGCGCGTGCCGTCCGGCAGGCAGCGGGGCAGGTTGCCCGGGATGCCGCTGCCGGTGATGTGCGCCAGGCCCTTCACCTTCACGGCCTGGAGCAGCGCCAGGACGTCCTTCACGTAGATGCGCGTGGGCTCCAGCAGCGCGTCCACCAGCGGCCGGTCCAGGCCCTCGGGCGTCGCGTCCAGGGCCAGCTTCCCGTCGTCCAGCAGCACCTTGCGCGCCAGCGAATAGCCGTTGCTGTGCAGGCCGGAGGAGGGGAGCCCGATGAGCGCGTCACCCGGCTTCACGCTCTTGCCATCGATGATGGCGGCGCGCTCCACCACGCCCACGCAGAAGCCCGCGAGGTCGTATTCGCCACGCGCGTAGAAGCCCGGCATCTCCGCCGTCTCGCCGCCCAGCAGGGCGCAGCCGGCCTGCTCGCAGCCCAGGGCGATGCCCTTCACCACCTCGGCGGCGTCGTCGACCTCCAGGCGCCCGGTGGCGAAGTAGTCGAGGAAGAAGAGGGGCTCGGCGCCGCAGGTGAGGATGTCGTTCACCGACATGGCCACCAGGTCGATGCCCACCGTCCCATGGCGTCCGGCGGCGAAGGCCACCTTCAGCTTGGTGCCCACCCCGTCCGTGCCGGCCACCAGCACCGGCTGCTGGTACTTGCCTGGCGGCAGGGCGAACAGACCGCCAAATCCACCGACTCCGCCCATGACTTCAGGGCGCAGGGTGCGCGCGGCATGGGGCTTGATGCGCTCGACGAACGCGTCGCCGGCCTCGATGTCTACTCCGGACTGCTTGTAGGTCGTTCCCACGGGCGGCCTTCTACCCGGCCCCCGCGCCGGTGTCTCGCGTGGCGTGGCGGGTGTCCCACCGTCGCGCACAGAAAAGGGAATTTGACCCGGCGAGTGTGGGCTGATTGACTCCTTTGCAGGATGGGCGCTGAGGAAACCCTCTTTCAACGTTTCGGTAAGGAGTTCCCCCAGGGCACCGAGCTCTTCCATGAGGGAGAGGCCGGCAAGGAGATGTTTGTCATCCAAGCGGGACGGGTGGCCATCTCCAAGCGAGTCCGCGACGTCGAGAAGGTCCTCGCCGTCCTGGGGCCCGGTGAATTCTTCGGGGAGATGGCCATCATCTCCAACAAGCCGCGCAATGCCTCGGCCACGGTCAACGAGGACGCGAGGCTGCTGGTCATCGACCCCAAGACGTTCGAGGGGATGATCCGCGGCAACGCGGAGATCGCCGTCCGGATGATCAAGAAGCTGGCGGAGCGCCTCTCCGAGGCGGACGCCCAACTCGAGAACCTGCTGCACAACGACCCGGCCAGCCGGGTGGTGCACCGGATTCTCCAGGCCTGCCAGCACCGGGGCCGGCCCCTGGACGAGGGCGTGGAGATCGACTTCGCGGTGCGGGAGCTGCCGCGCCAGATTGGCGTGGGCGAGCCCGCGGTCCGCGCCATCGTGGACCGGCTGGAGCGTTCCGGCCTGGTCGAGCGGGACGGGGACCGGATGACCGTGCCGGACACGGCCGGGCTGCACGACTTCCTCCAATACCTGGAGATGAAGTGGAAGTTCGGAGACCTCTAGCGTGAAGCTGCGAGTCCTCGGCTGCCACGGCGGCGAGCTACCCACCTGCAAGAGCACCTGCTTCCTCGTCGATGACGTGCTGGCGCTCGATGCGGGGGCGCTCACGGGGACGCTGTCGCTGGACGAGCTGTGCCGCGTGGACCACGTCCTGGTGGGGCACAGCCACTTCGACCATGTGAAGGACCTGCCGTTGATGGCGGACCTGGTCATCGGCCGGCGCGACACCCCGGTCACCATCCACGCCTCGCGCGAGTGCGCCCGGGCCCTGCGCGACAACATGTTCAACAACGCGCTCTGGCCGGACTTCACCCGCATCCCGACGAAGCGCCAGCCCGTGCTGCAGATCAAGACGTTCCGGGCCGGGAGCAGCTTCCAGGTGGGCCCCTACACCGTGCGCAGCGTGCCGGTGAGCCACCCCGTGGAGTCGTGTGGCTTCATCATCTCCAACGGCAAGAGCGCCCTGGCGATGAGCGGCGACACCGGCCCCACGGACAAGCTGTGGAAGGCGCTGAACGAGACGAAGAACCTCAAGGCGCTGCTGCTGGAGACGTCCTTCCCCAACAAGCTCCAGTCGCTGGCCGACATCTCCGGCCACCTCACGCCACACACGCTGGGCCTGGAACTCCAGAAGTTCGAGCGCAACGGCGCCTCGGTGCTGCTGTACCACCTCAAGCCCGCCTTCGTGTCGCAGCTCAAGAAGGAGCTGGCCGAGCTGCCGGTGGACGTGCTGGAGCTGGGCGATATCTTCGAGCTGTAGACGCGTCGCGCCATACGGAGGGGTTGACGGCCGAAAGCGACCGGATTAACCCCGCCCACCTCATGGCCTGGTTTTCGAAGAAGCCGCGCATCGCCGTCGACACCGAACCGCAAGCCGAGCCCCGCCCGTCCCGCATGGAGGGCCTGTGGGCGAAGTGCGAGACGTGCGACGAGATCATCTACCGCCAGGAGCTGGAGAAGAACTGGATGGTGTGTCCGCACTGCGAGCACCACCACTACTGGGCGGCGCGCGCGCGGCTGGCGGCGACGCTGGACCCCGACAGCTTCGAGGAGTTCGACAAGGAACTGGAGCCGCAGGACCCGCTCGGGTTCAGTGATTCGAAGAAGTACAAGGACCGGCTCAAGTCCTCCCGGAAGAACCTGGGCGAGCCGGATGCCTTCATCTCCGGCGTGGGCCGCATCCAGGGCCACCAGGTGTCGGTGGGTTGCTTCGTCTTTGAGTTCATGGGCGGCTCCATGGGCTCGGTGGTGGGTGAGAAGGTGGCCCGCGTCTTCGAGCGCGCGCACGAGCTGAAGTGCTCCGCCATCGTCTTCTCCGCGTCGGGCGGCGCGCGCATGCAGGAGGGCATCTTCTCCCTCATGCAGATGGCCAAGACGTCGGCGGCCATCGCCCGCTTCCGCACCGGCACGCGGCCGTACATCTCCGTGCTGCTCAACCCCACCACCGGCGGCGTCGCCGCGTCCTTCTCGTGGCTGGGCGACGTCATCCTCGCCGAGCCCAAGGCCCTCATCGGGTTCGCCGGTCCGCGCGTCATCGAGCAGACCATCCGCCAGAAGCTGCCGGAGGGCTTCCAGCGCTCCGAGTTCCTGCTGGACCACGGGATGATCGACGCCATCATCCACCGCAAGGACCTGCGGGCGAAGCTGGGGCAGATCCTGGGGCTGCTGGGCTGAGCCCGCCCCGGACACCGGAGGAGGCGCTGGCCTTCTTCACGAAGCTCAACCCCTCCGGCATCAAGCTGGGGTTGGAGCGCGTGCAGGAGGCCCTGGCCGCCCTGGGACATCCGGAGCGGCGGTATCCGGCGCTCCACGTCGCCGGGACGAACGGGAAGGGCAGCACCTGTGCGATGACCGCGGCGGCGCTTCATGCCGCCGGGCACCGCGTGGGCCTCTACACGTCTCCGCATCTGGTGCGCGTCAACGAGCGCATCCGCGTGGACAGCGAGGACATCTCCGACGCGGACCTCGGTCTGCGCATCCTGGAGGTATTGGAGCGCTACCCCAGCGCCGTGTCCTCGCCCATGACGTACTTCGAGTTCGGCACCGTGGTGGCCCTGTGGCACTTCGCCCAGGTCCGCGTGGACGTGGCCGTGCTGGAGACGGGCCTGGGCGGCCGGCTGGACGCCACCACCGCCGCCAGCCCGGTGGTGACGGCGATTACCCCCGTGTCCTTCGACCACATGGAGTACCTGGGCGACACGCTGGCGGCCATCGCCGGCGAGAAGGCGGGCATCCTCAAGCCCGGGGTGCCGTGTGTCGTCGCGCGGCAGGCTCCGGAGGCCCTGGAGGCCATCCTCCGCAAGGCCGAGGAGGTCGGGGCGCCGGTGCGGCTGGAGGGGCGTGACTTCGCCGGCGAGCGTCAGCCCGACGGCGGCCTGTCGTACCGCGGGGCGGCCTGGTCCCTGGAGGGGCTGTCCGTCGCGCTGCGGGGGCCCCATCAACGGCAGAACGCGGTGGTGGCGCTCGCCTGCCTGGAGGCCTTGCAGGAGCGCCGCGTCACCGTGCCGCCCGAGGCCGCGCGCGCGGGCCTGGCGTCGGCGTGCTGGCCGGGGCGATTGGAGGAGGTGGGGCAGCAGCCCGTCCTCCTGCTGGACGGCGCGCACAACCCAGCGGGCGTGGAGGTGCTGCTCGCGTCGCTGGGTGACCTCTACCCGGGGCGTCGCATCCACCTCGTCTTCGGCGTGGTGGGGGACAAGGACCGGGGACCGATGCTGCGAGCGCTGCTTCCCGAGTGCGCCTCGGTGCAGCTCACGCCTCTGGAGACGCCTCGCTCGCTGCCTCCCGAGGCCTACCTGGCGGAGGCGCGCGCGTTGTGCGCGGACGTGACTGCCTGGCCGGACGCGGACGCGGCCCTCGCCGCGGCGCGCGAGCGGGCAGCCGCGGATGACCTCGTCCTTTGTACAGGTTCACTGTTCCTTGTCGGGATGATGAAGGCTCGCCTGTATCGAAACCTTGGCGCGATGCATCAGCCGCCGTAGATTCTAGGCATGCGCCTGCCGGACTGGAGAGCCGCCGCGACATCGGGGCCGCCCATCCCCTCCATCGACGAAGTCGACTTCAGGGCGCTTTACTCGAAGACGAAGTACGTCGTGGAGACGGCGGACGGCTGGTCGCTGGTCATCACCCGCTACCGTCCGGTGAAGCAGCCTTTCGCGCAACCGTTGTTTGGTGAGCCCCTGCTGCTGGTGCACGGTTTCTCACAGAACCGGCACACCTGGACCAGCGGGCAGTTCGTCAAGAACCTGCTCTTCTTCGGGGTGGACATCCACATCCTGGAGCTGCGGGGCCACGGCAAGAGCTCCATCGCGTTCCAGAAGGAGCGGGCCGACCGCTTCAAGCGCCCCCTGCCGCCGGACATCGACTACGGCTGGGACATCGACAGCTACTTCCTCTACGACCTGCCAGCGGCGGTCTCCGGCGTGAAGCGCATCACCCGGCGCGAGCGCATCTTCTACTGCGGCCACTCCATGGGCGGGATGCTGGGCTACGGCTACGCCGGCATCCACAACGACTTCGAGGGCCTCATCACCATCGGCTCTCCGGCGGACCTGGGCCGCGGCTTCATGCTGCTGCGCCTGGTGGCGCACGGCGCGCCCCTGCTGGCCGGGATGATCGACCTGACGCTCGCCAGCCTCAACGTGAGCGGCAAGGTGGAGGGGGCGGGGCGCTCGCTGCTCGCGCGGGGCGTGGGCGTGTTGAACAAGGGCCTGGGCCGCCGGCTGAAGCCGCGGGTGCGGCGGACGCTGCGCTTCGACGCGGTGCCGGTGGACATCATCCTCAAGTCGCTGGAGCGCCAGCTCGCGAAGGCGGAAGACTCGCCGCTGTATCAACAGCTCACCACGCGGCTCAACCGTCTCATCAATCCGGAGCGGGTGAGCGCGGATGACATCCGCTGGTTGCTCCGCGAAGGTGGAGAGCGGGAGCCGCGCCGGGTGCTGGAGCAGTTCGCGCGGTGGATTCGCCGGGGAGAGATGGTCTGCTACCGCACCGGCTTCGACTTCAAGCGGGGCTTCGGTCGCATCGAGGTTCCCATGGCCATCATCTTCGGGGACCTGGACCCGCTGGCCTCGCTGGAGTCGACGCGCAGCGTGTATCGCGCCGCGAAGAGTGAGTACCTGCTCTGGCGCCCGGTGAAGGGCAACAGCCACATCGAGCTGACGATGGGGCACGACATTCGGCAGATCTGCTACGACATCAAGAACCTCATCGAGTACGCGCGGACCCACCGGTATCGCTCGCCGAGCCTTCCGCGGCTCCGCTAGACGCGTCTGGATGGAAAGTTGGAGGCACGTTGGTGCGTGATAGCCTCCACGCTCTTTTGTCAACGTGAAGGGGTGTGGTCGATGAAGCTGTTTGCCGCGTGGCTGCTCGGTGTGGTGCTCGTGCCCTTCTTGGCGCTCGCGCAGGCTCCGGCCACGAACCTGAACACCATCACCGCGGTGCAGGTGAATGGTGGGACGGTGACCATCTCCGGCTCGCAGAAGGCCAACTTCACCACGTTCACCATGACGGACCCGCCGCGGCTCGTCATCGACATCTCCGAGGCCGTCTTCACCGACGTTCCCGAGGAGATCCAGGTGGGCAACGGCACGGTGACGGCCATCCGCACCGCCAGCTATGGCTCCGAGGCGTCCTCCATCGCGCGCGTGCTCATCGGCTACGAGCGCGAGGTGGAGGCGGACATCCAGGCCAATGGCAACCAGCTCGTCGTCCGCGTCGCGGGCGGCGGAGGTCAGGCCGTGGCGCAGGCGCCGGACACCGAGCAGCCCCAGGCGGGGAGCGGCGCCGCGGAGGCCGCCGCTGCCGCCGCGGCGGAGCGTCAGGCCCAGGAGCAGGCCGCCGCGGAGGCCGCCGCCGCGGCTCGCGCCGAGCGTGAGGCCCAGGCGCAGGCTTCCGCCGAAGCCGCCGCCGCCGCGAAGCGTGACGCGGAGGCGGAGGCGAATCGTCAGGAGGAAGCGCGGGCCGCCGCTCAGCGTCAGCAGGAGGAGCAGGCTCGGGCCGAGGCGGACCGCAAGCGCCAGGAGGAGGCTTCGCGTGCCTCCGCGCAGGCCTCCGCCGACGAGCAGCGGCGCCAGGAAGAGGCCGCTGCGGCGGAGCGCAAGCGCCAGGAGGAGGCCGCGCGCGCGTCCGCGCAGGCCTCCGCCGCCGACGAGCGCCGGGCCCAGCAGCAGGCCGCCGCCGAGGAGCTGGAGCGTCGCAAGGCGGCGGCCCGGGCCGAGGCCGAGCAGCGGCAGGTCGCTCAGCAGTCCGCCGCCGAGGAGCGTCGTGCCGCCGCGCGGGCCGCTGCGGCGGAGCGCCGCGCTCAGCAGGAGGCCGCCGCCGAGGAGCGCCGTCAGCGTCAGGCCGAGGCGCGTGCGTCCCGGGAGCGCCGCCAGCAGCAGGCGGTGGAGCCGTCCCGGCCGAGCAGCTCCGGCGCGGTGTCCTCGCGCCGCAAGACGCTGACGCTGGTGGGCTTCCAGCAGCAGCCGGGGGCCTCGCGTGTGTTCATCCGCACCAATGAGCCGGTCAGCTACTCCGTGTCGGAGCAGGGCCGCTCCGTGGTGCTGGAGCTGGAGAACACCCGCGTGGACGCCAGCAACAACACGCTGCCGCTGGACACGTCCTTCTTCGCGACGCCGGTGAGCCGGGTGGACCCGAGCGCGTCCGGGCGGGATGTGCGCATCACCATCGAGCTCCGGCAGTCCGCGCCGTTCGAGGCCCGCCAGGAGGGCAACGTCATTTCATTGGACTTCCAGCGCACAGGCCGGTGAAAAGGGCGGGCCGCTCGGCCTGGGCGCGGCATACCCTGCACCCCTGAATGAGCTTCCTCGTTCCGCTCGCCGCCGCGCTGCTGGTCTCCACGTCGCAGGTGCCGCTCACCACCCCGTTGGCGCTGCCCAACGGTGAGCAGGCGCAGCTGGCCGCGGACCTGGTCGTCTATGAAGCGGACACGAAGGTCGTCACCGCGCGCGGCAACGCCGTGCTGCGCACGGAGACGATGCAGCTTCGCGCCGACGAGGTGACGTACGACGAGGTGAACCAGTTCGTCACCGCCTCGGGCGGCGTGATGTTCGTGGGCCCCAGCGGCCTGGCCGCGGTCGCCGACACCGTGAAGATGGATGTGCGCACCTCCGAGGCGAACCTCGAGGGCGGCCTCTTCATGCAGAAGCAGGGCGTCACCCAGGAGGCCCTGTACACGGCGAAGACGCCCCAGGAGCTGCGGGCCATGGGGGAGACGCCCCTGCTCATGAGCGGCTCGCGCATCCGCCGGACGGGAGAGAACACCTTCCTCGTGGAGGACCTGGCCTTCACGCCGTGCAACTGCAGCCCGGGGGAGCCCGGCTGGCGCATGGAGGCCTCGTCGGCCACCGTCGTCCTGGGCGAGCGCGCCACGATGACGCTGCCCGTGGTGTACGTGAAGTCCGTGCCCGTGTTCGCGCTGCCGTGGCTCTACATGCCGCTGTCACAGCGGCGCACCGGCCTGCTGCTCCCCAAGCCCACCTTCTCCGCGCTCAACGGCTTCTCCCTGGAGCAGCCCCTCTTCATCACGCTGGGGCAGAGCTACGACGTGACGCTCACGCCGGGGTACTTCAGCGGCGGCTACGAACTGCACGAGGGCGTACCGGGTGCCCCCGGGCCGGTTCGGGAGCCGCGCTACCTGGGCGTGAAGGGGCCGCGCCTGCTCACCGAGTTCCGCTATGCGCCCAGCGAGCGGACCCGGGGGCGGGCCACGCTGGGGTTCCTCTACGACCTCCGGCCCATCCGGGATCCGCGCAGCTTCCTGTTCTACCGGCGGACGGTGGACGGTGTTGAAACAGCCGAGTTCGTCAATGAGCGACGAGGACTCCGGGGCGAGGCATCCTGGCAGCACACCCAGGACATGGGGGGCGGATGGCACAACCGGGTCGACGCCTCGTTCGTCTCGGACGGCAACTACACCCGCGACCTCACGGCGGACCTCGTCACCCGCGAGTTCACCTACCTGCGCAGCACGGGCACGGTGTTCCAGCGCCAGGACGACCTCTACGCGGGGCTCGACGTGGCGCTGCGCCAGGACATCCGGTGGGGGTATCGCTTCTTCCAGGACAACCGCGTCCCGGCGGCCACGGACCCGGCGCGCCCGGACCTGAAGGGCCCCACCACGTTCCAACGGCTGCCGGCCATCACCCTGGCCCTGCCGGAGCGGCCCGTGCTTGGCGGAATCATGGGGGGCCTGTCGGTGAAGTACCTGCGGCTCGCGCCCCTGCGAGGCGGGTACGGCGACGAGGGCATCGACGGCCTCTTCCAGCCCGACGGGCGCTATGTCCCGGTCGGCTCCGATGCGCGTGACGTGGACCCCTCGCAGTCCGACGGCATCTTCAACTCGAACGACCGTGAAGCTCGCGACCGGGTGGACTTCTTCCCCCGCCTGTCCACGTCCTTCGGCCTGGGCAGTCTGATGCGCGTGTCGCCGTCGCTGGGCCTGCGCCAGGACGTGTGGCTGGGCGAGGTGTCGGGCCGGACGTGGCAGCGGGGCTATCCCATCGCCGGGCTGCTGCTCGAAAGCCAGGTGGCGCGCGTCTTCGAGGGCCGTGAGACGAGCTTCCGTCATGCCATCACCCCCTCGCTGGAGCTGCGCTACGTGCCGGGCGGGTGGGGCCGTCTCCCCTCGGTTGGGACCTCCGGGGAAGACCTGGCCCGCCCCTATGACGAAGTGGACGCCGCGGTGCCGTTCCAGGCCGACGGCCGCACCCAGGGCTTCCTCCACGCGGTGCTCGCCGTGGACCAGACGCTGCGCTTCAAGCGCGGCAACGACATCCGCGAGCCGCTGCGCCTGCGCATCGGACAAGGCTTCGACCTCACCCGGCACGTGCCCGCAGCGGGGAAGGTGGACGACCCGGGGCCCGTGCTGCGCGACACCTTCGCCCGCCTCAGCGCCACCGCCGGAATCCTCACGGCCGCGGGCACCGTTCGCTATGACCCCAACGCGGGCCGCATCTCCGGGCTCTCCGCGGAGGTGAATGTCGACAATGGCAAGGGGCACGCCGTGTACGCGCGCTTCGATGACCTGCTGTGGGCTGGTGGCGCCGCGCTCAACATGGGGGTGGATCCTCGCTCCGTGGGCCCTGATGTGCTTCGCCGCTCGCTGGATACCCTGGTAGGCGGACTATCCCGAGTAGAACCCGGCTTCCCTCCGGCCGAACGGGCTCAAGCCCTCATCGCGGGTACGCGTTTGAAGCTCGGATTTGGGCTGGGAGTGCGGTACGAAGCAATTGTGCAGCCGCTTTACCAGGATTCAAAAACTCAAGAAAACCGCCCTCTGGCTCAGCAGACGTTCGGCCTCTCGTATGGGCCTGCATGCGACTGCTGGCGGGTAGAGGGGGTGGTGACGCTGCGACGGGAGCTGGGGCTGGAATTCTCCGGCATCAACCTCATCGTGGCGGATTTCGGATCCTTTGGTTCCGGAGGCTAGGAATCACCAGCAGTGGGTGGTGGTTCCTCCAACCCCGAAACAGCCAGGAGAAGTACTTCGTGTCGGACCTCGGAAAACGAATTGGGCAGCGCATCCGCGAGCTTCGGACACAGCGGCCGGAGCGATGGACGCAGGAAGAGCTCGCGGAGCGGGCGCAGATCAGCGTGTCGTTCCTTTCCATGATCGAGCGCGGCGAGCGTGTCCCCCATGTGGAGACGCTGGCGGCCCTCGCCAACGCGCTGGGCGTGAGCCTGGGCGAGCTCTTCACGGGAACGGAGCAGACCCTTGCTCAGACGGAGGACCTCCTGCGGCCCCTGTCTGACTTCGCGCGCGCCCGTGGCCTCACCGCCCGGGACGTGGACCGTCTCCTGGGCGTGGCCCGGGTGATGTTCAGCGGCACCGCCGCCTGAAGTGACCCCAGGGATTCCAGGCCCTGGACGCAAGAGGGCTCCGGTCCACCTGTCCTGTCCTTGACTGGACGGTAGGTGGCCCGGGAAGATGCGGAAGATGCGCTGTGCGCTGCTCGCGTACAGCCCGCTTCCTTCATCGCCTTCAAGGAGTTTCCCCTGATGCGTCCGGGTCTGGCCCCGTGGGTGGCCTTCGCGAGCCTGCTGTTCGTTGCATGCTCGCCGTCGGCCCCCGCCACACTTGAATTCGTGGACCAGTCACCGGCTCAGCCGCGACTGGGAGAAATCACCACGCTGCGCTTCCGCGCGGTGGACTCCCGAGGCCAGCCGCAGGCGGGTACGCCGGTGTCCTTCACGCTGGAGTCCCCCGTTCCGGGCATCGAGCTGTCGCCCACCGAGGGTGTCACCAACACGGGTGACGGCATCGTGTCCGTGCAGATGACGGCGCGCGGCGGCCGGGTGGCCTCCGCCGTGGTCATCGCCACCGCTGGCACCGGCGCCGAGATGAAGCGGGCCGTCTCGCCGGTGGTCAGCTTCGCGGGCACCAACTCGAACTCCCGCCAGTTCACCTTCCAGTGCGGCTCGTTCTCCGGCAACGGCTCCGGTCTGCACCACGCCGTGGGCGCCTGGGACGAGACGCGCAGCCTCATCGCGGGCGTGAAGGTCAACTGCATCGCCCACGTGGGAGATCGCAACGGTGACGGCGTGGTGGGCGCGCAGGTGTCCTTCCTCACGGAGGCGGGCACCATCGGTCCCAGCGCCGTGTCCGTCACGGACGTGGTGGGCAACGCGGAGGTCCTCTACAAGACGTCCCTGCCGCTGCCGCAGGACGTGGAGCCGGGCATCTTCACCTGGAACCCGCTGGTGGACGCGACCCACACGGGCGAGTACCTGGCGCCGCTGTGGATGCACCCCTTCCTCTGGGACGAGAACCCCATTGCCGTCTACGGCAACGCCCCGCAGCCCCAGCAGGACCGCCCGGAGCCGCGCCGTCCGGACCCCATCCGCCCCGGCATCGTCCTCAACCCGCGTGACAACCTGGTCTCGCTGATCGCCATCACCAGCGGTGAGGAGGCCTTCGACGACCTCAACAACAACGGCGTCTGGGACACGGGCGAGCCGTTCACGGACCTGACCGAGCCCTTCGTCGACAACAACGACAACGGCACGTGGGACCCGGGCGAGCGCTACGTGGACACCAACGGCGACGGCCGCTGGACGGGCAAGAACGGCGAGCACGACGCCAGCACGCTCATCTGGGTCCAGGAGCGCATCCTCTGGACGGGCATGCCGCACGGGCTGGACAAGGACCAGACGCAGCGGCAGATCAGCCCGCCGCCCAACGCGCCGCCGCCGCTCATCAGCCACTACGGTGGCCTCGCGATTTCGTTCATCGTCTCCGACCCCTGGTACAACCGCATGGCCCAGAACGGCGACGATGACGGTTGCGATGGCGGCGGCACCGGCCCCGTCAATGTGTCTCCGGCCGGCACGGGCATCGCGCTGACCTACCCGTCCTTCAACTTCGAGACGTACGTGGTCAGCGATGCGCACGAGCCGCCCGCCGAAGGCCCGCCGCCGCCGCTCTTCGTCCCCCCGGCGGAGTGGACGGTGTCGCCCATCTGCAAGTACACGGCGGCGCTGCTGGAGGGCCACGAGGCCGTCGTCCAGGGGCCCACCGTCAGAGGCACGGTGGAGTAGCCGCCGCCGTTTCTCCGGGCGGGCCCAGGAAGGCATTGACCCCAGGGCCCGCCCTCCGTAGGTTCTCCACTGGTTGACTGGCGAATCACCCGCCGGTGGAGGACAACCGTGGGTCAGCAGAGCAAGCCGGCGGCGGACGGTGGCACGCGCGAAAGCGAGCGCCGCCGCACCATCCTCCGCGCGGCCATCGACGTGTTCGCGCGCAAGGGCTACCACGGCTGCCGCATCGCGGACGTGGCGAAAGAGGCCGGCGTCGCGTACGGGCTCGTCTACCACTACTTCAAGAACAAGGATGAGCTGCTCGAGACGGTGTTCGACACCGGCTGGAGCGGCTTCGTCACGCGCGTGCGCGCGGTGGTGGAGGGCGAAGGCTCGCTGGCGGAGAAGGTCCACGGCATCGTCGAGGTGGCCTTCGAGGCCTACCGGGTGGACCCGCGCGCGGTGAAGGTGCTCATCCTGGAGATTGCGCGCAGCCCGGCGGGCTCGCGCATCAACCGGCAGACGGCCTTCGTGGACGCCATCCGGCTCAGCTCGGCGCTCTTCCACGCCGCGCAGGAGCGGGGCGAGTTGCGGCGGGGGTTGGACCCGCACCTGGCCTCCGCGCTCCTCTTCGGCAACATCGAAATGGCGCTCACCGCCTTCGTCGTGGGGCTGGCCGACGCGCGCGACCCCGACGCGCTGGAGCGGGCGAAGTCGCAGATTGCCGACTCCTTCCTCTACGGCGTCCTCACGGGCGCCCAGGCCGCTGAGGTGTCCGAATGGAAGCCGGAGAAGTCCGCTACGAAGTCCAAGGCCCCCAAGCGCTCCTGACCATTGACCGGCCCAAGGCCCGCAACGCCTTGTCCCCGGGGGGGGTGCGCGAGCTGATGGCCGCGCTGGAGCGGGCCGAGTCCGACGCCGCGGTGCGCGTGGTGGTGCTCACGGGCGCGGGTGAGAAGGTCTTCTGCGCGGGCGGGGACCTGGGCACCCTGGCCGGTGACGCGGGCTTCCTGGCCACGCACGAGGGTCGCCGCTCCTACGGGCGGCTGCTGGCGCGCTTCCAGGAGCTGCGCAAGCCCACCGTGGCGCGCGTCAACGGGCACGCGCTGGCGGGAGGCCTGGGGCTGGTGCTCGCGTGTGATCTGGCGGTCGCCGTGGAGGGCGCGGACCTGGGCACGCCCGAAATCGACGTGGGCCTCTTCCCGATGATGATGATGGCGCTGCTCCAGCGTCACCTGGGCCGCAAGCGCGCGCTGGAGCTGGTGCTCACCGGAGACCGGCTGCCCGCGCGCGAGGCGCTGACGTTGGGGCTGCTCAACCGCGTGGTGCCGGCCGCGGAGCTGGACGCCGCGGTGGGCGCGCTCGCGGGAAAGCTGGCGGGAAAGAGCCAGGCGGTGCTGGCGCTGGGGCGCCGTGCCTTCTTCACCGCGGAGGACCTGCCGCTGCCCGCCGCGCTGGAGTACCTGGCCTCGCAGCTGTCGCTGAACGTGCTGGCGGACGACGCGGGGGAGGGCATCTCCGCGTTCCTGGAGAAGCGTCCCCCGAAGTGGAACGACCGCTGACGGCGGCTACGGCGTGCCCAGCCGGGTGTTGCCGCCCCGGGCGACGCTGGGCGGCAGGTGCGGGAAGAAGTCCAGCTTCAGCAGGTTCGCTCCGTCCACCCACAGCCCGTCCACCTTCACGCCCCAGTGCAGGTGCGGGCCGGTGACGCGGCCGGTGCTGCCCACCTTGCCCAGCACCTGGCCCTGCTTCACCCGTGCGCCCGTCTTCACGTCGATGCGGGACAGGTGGAAGTACGCCGTGTAGAGCCCCGCGCCGTGGTGCACCAGCACGGTGTTGCCCGCCGCGTAGTTGTCGCGCGCCATGACCACCGTGCCGTCGTTGGCGGCCTGCACCGGAGTGCCCGGGTCCCCGTCGATGTCCACGCCGAAGTGCTGGCTGGACAGCTTGCCGTTGAAGGTGCGGCGGTCGCCGAAGGGCGCGGTGATGCGGTCCTCCCGCGGCCACGCGAAGTTCCGCGAGAAGTGCGGCGCGCTGAAGTCCTGGGCGAAGGCCGCCGCGAAGGCGCGGCGGTCCGCGGCCATGCGCCTGCGCACCGACGCGGGCGGCTTCACGTACTTGCCGGCCACGCGCAGCTCGCGTGACGGGTAGCCGGACTCCACGATGTCCAGCGTGCCTTTCAGCTCCACCTGCGGCGCGCCCGGGATGACAGGGCCCATGGCCGTCACCTCCGCGGCACCGGGCGTCAGCTCCACCGGCAGGCCGGAAACGGCCAGATAGCCATCGCCCCAAGGGAAGAAGCGCAGCGCGCGTCCGGCGAGCGTTCCGGTGGGAGGCGCCGTCACGCCGCTCACCCTCACCAGCACCGGGTCTCCCGGCTTGGCCGCGGTGGGCTGCAGCGTCAGCTGGGGCGGGGCCTCCTGGGGGGCGTTTTCGCTGGACGCGCCCGCGGGCACCGGGGCGGTTTCGGTCGCACCGGCCTTCGCTCCAAGTGCGAGCAGGGCGAGGAGCAGGAAAGGGGACTTGGAATACTTCCGGCCGGGTGCGTGCGAAGACATGGGCCGTTTTTACACCACGTCGCGCGCAACTCTTCCCGGGGTGTGGTGTTGATTCGCCGCACGCTTGCTCCGCCCCTCGAAAGCGCTCGGCATGTCGCCTGGGTGGGAGGACGGCCGCACGCCTCCTCTGCGCCAGGCCGACGCCAGAGGTTGTCGGTACTTGGACGACGCATCCTGTCCGCGCGCCGCCTGCCTGGCCGCAGGGCAGGCGGGCCACCAGGGCACATTCCGTCAAGGCGTACCCGGGGGACTGGGGGCTTCCTAGCTTCTGAACGGACTCGTTGACTGGGAGATTCGCGGATGCCTCGTCCCTATAGCTTTGACCACTACCAGGTTCCGAAGACGCTGCCGGCGCCGAAGCGAAGCCTGCGTCGGCAGGACAAGGCGCGGCTGGCCCATTCCAAGGCGCATCCCGAGGCCATGGAGAGCCACGAGGGCGTTCACTACGGCAAGCGCTTCGCGGAGACGGAAGAGCGCTACATCGCGCATCAGATGGAGGCGCAGTTGGAGGAGCTGGCGCGGCCGGAGCCGGACGCCAAGTTCTCTCATGGCCCGGAGTTCAAGGCGGCGGGTGGCGCGTCGAAGCGCAAGGCGCGCCCGACGTCCGCGCCTGTCGTGGGAGGAACGGCGCCGATTGGCGCGCTGCCCCCCACGCGCGAGCAGCCGCCGCGCGGGCGCCTGCCGGAGCTTCGCGACGAGGTGGCGCATCAGCTCCAGGCCCTGCGGGGTGGGCTGGGCGACGCCGTCAAGGCCGTGTCCCGGCTCATCTTGCTGCCCGTCACGGTCGTCCGCATGGCCGCGGGCCGCATCCTTCCGCTGTCCTGACCTGGGTGAGCGACGCGCGTGGAGCTGAGTCTCGTTTCGTACAACATCCATAGTGGTATCGGGACGGACGGCCGCTTCGACCTGGGCCGGGTGGGCGCGGTGCTCCGCGAAGTGGACGCGGACATCGTCGCGCTCCAGGAGGTCGGCGACTTCCGCGCGGTGACGCCTCGGGAGGACCAGCCAGAGCACCTGGCGGACATGCTCGGGTTGCACATGGCCTTCGGCCCCAATGTCGTGCGCAACGGCCGGCGCTACGGCAACGCCATCCTGTCGCGGCTGCCCATCCTCAAGTCGAAGAACTACGACTTGAGCGTGGGCCGCCGCGAGCCGCGGGGCGCGCTGCGCTGCGACCTGGACATCGGGGAAGGGCAGCAGCTCCACGTCTTCTCCCTCCACCTGGGCCTGCGCCTGGGCGAGCGGCGCAAGCAGGAGGCGCTGCTGCTGTCCTCGGACATCCTCCGCGATGCCGCGCGGAAGGATCCGTTGGTGGTGTGTGGAGATTTCAACTATTGGGGCAACGGCCCGGTGCCCTCGCTGGTGCGCGAGGCCATCCACGACGCGGCGCTGGAGCTCGGCGCGCCCGCTCGCACGTACCCCACGCGCCTGCCCCTGCTGCGGCTGGACCGCATCTTCGTGGACGCGGGCGTCCGGCCGCTGTCCATCCATCCTCACCGCACGGAGCTCAGCCGGGTGGCGTCTGACCACCTGCCCCTCGTGCTGCGCTTCGAGAGCCCCATCGCCGTGGAGCCTTCCGTCTCTCCCCCGGTGCAGCTCATCGGGTAGACTGGGCGGATGGGCTGGCGCGCGCGTTCACTGGCCGACGCTTGCGGGTGCCGGACAAAAACTCCGTGACGTGGTTGTCGCGGAACGGGTGCATGCCTAGGTTGGCCCGCACCTGAGAGGCCGTATGCGTCGGCCGGAGAGCGCATGCACGTGGGAAGTGAACAGGCGGAGCGCGGAATCTCCGCGCTCGTCGGGCGCATGGCCGACGGCTTCAGCCGGCTGGTGACGCAGCACCTGCAACTGGCGCGCATGGAGCTGGCCGAGGACGTCAAGGCCACGGGCCTGGACGTGGCGATGATCGTGGCCTTCGTGCCCTTCATCCTCGTGGGTTATGGTTTCGTGTGCGCGGCGCTGGCGGCGTGGCTGTCCACGTGGTTGGGGTGGCCCGGAGCGCTGGCCGGAATCGGCCTGCTGAATCTGGTGGGCGGCGTGGGCGGCGCGATGTGGGCGGTGAACCGGCTGAAGGCGCGCCGGATGATGGACGATTCGTCACAGGAGCTCTCGCTCAGCGTGGCCGCGCTCACCAACACGGCCCCTGCCGCATCCGCGAACGCGCTCCAGGGGACGAACAGTGAAATCTTCAAGGAGCCCCCGCATGGCCGGTAGCAATGGACAGTCCAAGGCCTACGGCCCCCGCAGCAGCGCGGACCTGCGCGCCGAAATCGAGCGCACGCGCGCCGAGCTGGCCACGTCCGTGAGCGCCCTCCGCGAGGAAGTGGCCGTGGCCGCCGACTGGCGCCAGTGGGTGAACCGCAATCCCTACGCCTGCGTGGGCGCCGCCTTCGTGGTGGGGCTGTGGCTGGGCTCGCGCGACTGACGACTTCCGTAGTACCCCCAATGAGGAGCTGACTTCGATGGAGATGAATCCGCAGCAGATGGCCGACAGGGCCCGTGAGTTGCAGGACCGCGTGGTGCCGCAGATCGACGAGGCCCGTCAGAACATCGTGGACCTGAACCACCGCGTGGTGAGCTTCATCCGCGCCAATCCGGGCACGTGTCTGCTGGGCGCCGTGGCCGTGGGCTTCCTCGTCGGACGCATTGCCTCGCGCCGCTGAGCCGCGCGCTGGAACCACACGAGAGGGTGAACGCATGACGACGTTTCCAGGTGCATCGAGCAATGGCACGCCGCAGGACCCGCAGGGGAGCGGCTTCGGGCAGCGGGTGGACCACATTGGCAGCGACGCGCAGCAGCTCTGGTCCGACGCGCGCAGCGCGGTGACGGACTTGGGGCAGACGCTGGACCTGCGCGGACGCGTGGAGCGCAACCCGTACGGGATGATGGCGGCCGCCGTGGGCGTCGGCTATCTGCTGGGCGGCGGGCTCTTCACGCCGCTGACGGCGCGCATCCTCCGGCTGGGCGTGCGCCTCGCGGCGCTGCCGCTCGTCAAGGATGAGCTGATGGGCATGGCGGAAGCGGCCTTCCAGGGCTATCAGACTGGACGTGGTATGGCTGATCCGGGCCCGCAGGGCTCCGCGTCGGCGAATGCCAGCTCCGCAGGAACTCCTCGCCCGCCGACGTACTGAGTCCGGGCTCTCCTCCACCCCACAACCCCTGGAGTCGCAAATGGTGAACTTCAACAACCTCAAGAAGCTGGACAAGGACGACCTGCTGCACCTGGTGGGCCTGGAGACGCGCCGGGACACGGTGGACACGCTCCTGCCCGTCGTGGGCGCCTTCGCCGCGGGCATCCTCGTGGGCGCGGGCCTGGGGCTGCTGCTGGCGCCCAAGACGGGCAACCAGCTGCGCGATGACCTCCGTCAGCGCCTGCACACCGGCCAGGAGTACCTGTCCAACGCGGTCGGCCGCTCGTCCGAGGGCGCGGCGCAGACGGGCCCGCAGGGCACCGTGTCCCGCACCTCCTGATTCGCGGCATCCGCCGTACACGGCCCCGGACGGGGCCATGGGCCTCCATTCGCGCCGGCGACGGCCGCGGGTGGGGGCCTTCCCGTTTGGAGCCGGTTAGAGTCCACCGCCGTGAGCGAGACGACGCAGGGAGGGGTGGTGAAGCCCGCCGGGGCCAGCGAGGGCGTGCGCCCGGACGCGGCGCTGGCGCGGCTGCGCGCGCTGGAGACGCTGGAGTCCGGCTACGAGGCGTGGCTGGAGCTTCAGGTGGAGCATGCGGCGTCGCGGCTGCGCTTCCGCGAGGAGCGCGAGCGGTTGGAGCAGCAGGGCTCGTTCCTGCTGGGCGCGGTGCGCGCAGCGGGGCTGACGCCGCCGTCGGGCGCCGAGCCCGCGCTGGTGACTCCGCCGGCCGCTCCGGGGGACTTCCTGCGGGACGCGGAGGACAAGCTGACGCAGGCCCGCGACGCGCTTGCCCTGCGCGAGGCGCAGAGCGAGGCGAAACATGCCGAGGCCTTCGCGGAGATTCGTGCCACGCTCAAGGACCGCATCCAGCGCTACCTGAGCGCGAGCCGCCCATCCCTGACGTTGCTGCTGCGCCGCGTGGGGACGGAGCGCGCGATTCTCCATCTGAAGCGCGTGTCCGGAGACACGCCCGTGCTGCTGTGCTTTCTGCTGACGGGCAGGATTCCGTCCCGGTACGGCTTCCTGCTGGATGACTCCACCGAGGACGTGTCGCTGCCGCCCGCGCCGCTCTACGCCGATGAGGGCGTGGCCGCGGAGGAGGTGCGTCCGGACGCGGCGGGGCTGGAGGCGCGCGTGCGGGGGGCCGGGGAGGTGGCGCCGCTGAAGGGCTTCCTGCCCTTGTTCGTTCCTCGCCCTTCGGGAGGCGAGGACTTCTTCCGGTTGCTGCAGCGGGGCGTGGTGCTGGAGGTGGAGGTCTCAGACGGGACGGCCTTCCGCAATGTCCTCTCCCGCGAGGAGTCCGAGCGCTTCGCGGGGCACCTGCTGCGCCTCAAGCTGGAGGGGCGCATCGGGCTGGACATCGAAGTGGGCTGACGCGCCGCCGAGGCGGTGCTTCCTAGCGCGTGCGCACCACGCCCACCTCGGCGGTGCCCGCCAGCAGCGCGCTGCCGAGGAACAGGTTGCCGGACTCGGCGCCGCCCATGCGCACGGCGTGGAAGATGACCAGGTAGGTCTGCTCGCGCTGGGGGAACGCGGTGGCGGGAATCGTCACGCGGGCCTCGCGGTACGGACCCGGCAGGCCCACCAGTTGGAGGAACTGGACCGGCGTGGAGGGCAGGTTGGTGTACGTCGGCTCGCCCTGCGCGCCCTCGGCGCTCAGGGGCACCACGGTGACGAAGCCGAGCGTGCGTTCGGTGTTCGCCGGGGGCGCGGGCCGGTCAAAGGACAGGGGCGTGCTCGCGTCGATGCGCAGGAAGCCTTCGGGCGGGTGCAGCGCGGCGATGGGCTCCTTCATCGGCGCGTCGTCCACCTGGCCCACGTAGCGCGTGCCACCCCGGTTCGCGATGAACTGGTACGTGGCGCCGGACTGGTAGGTGAAGTCGGAGGCGCCCACGCTGGTGCGGCGGTAGTTGCCGGAGCCCTCGTCCGTGAGCGCCGTGGCCTGGCCCCCCACCGGCTGCACCGTGAACTCAGCCCCCGACAGGCCGGAGGGCTGCGAGTCCTCCCCCGTCCGGCTGCCGAAGAAGAGGATGGCGGCCGTCTGCGCGGGCAGGGCGATGACGTCGCCGCCGTCCGGGCTGAAGGTGCCCGCGTCATGGCCTGCCAGCGCGGAGGCGGAGACCTCGACCTCCGGGGTGGAGAGCAGCGTGCCGACCATGACGTGCTCGGCGGTGAGCTGATCCAGGTCGCAAGCCAGGAAGGCGAGGGAGGAGGCGGCAAGCGCCGCGGACACCAGGGTGCGTTTCATGGGAACGCGAGCATAGCAGGTGCCCACGTCACGACGCCCGCGCGCGGGCCCGTCTCGGGGTATCCTCCGGGCCACCCGTGCAAGGTCACCGCGTTCACTCCGCAGGCCGGCGCTTCCTGAAGCGGCTTGGCGTCTCGCTGTTGATGGCCCTCCTCTTCGGAGGCGTGCTGGGGCTGCTCGTGTACCTGCGCCCCACCAGCATCGTGCCGCCCAAGGATCCGCCGTCGGCCTGGGTTCCCTCCGCGGCGGTGAACGCCGCGCAGGCCTGGCTGGAGGGCTGGGAGCGCGTCACCTACGACTGGCGCGTGCGGGAGCTGGGGGAGCGCTCCGAGCGCCCCGACGAGGCCGTCGTCATCGCCATCGACGACGAGACGCTCGCCGAGGCCCGCCAGGATGTGCGCCCCGGCGTCGCCACGCAGCCCTGGCCGCGCCAGCTCGTGGGCCGCATGGTGCACCGGCTGGTCCAGGAGGGGGCGTTGCTGGTGCTCGTGGACCTGCCCTTCACGGACCTGAGCCCCAACGCCTGCGCCGAAGCCTCGCCCGCGTCGTCGCTCTCCTGCGACGACGCGGCCTTCGCCGCCCTGCTGGCGAAAGACGCGGGCCGGGCGCTGCTGTCGTTCACCTGGGAAGCGCAGGGCCCCCGGGTGTTGCCCCCCGCCAACCGCCTGTGGCCGTACCGCGTGAAGCTGGGCGTCTATGACGCGTCCGAAGCGGCCTCCCTGCGCGCGCAGGCCGTGCTCGCGGCGCAGCGCCCCGCCTTCATCATCCCCGCGGGCAGTCAGGTGGAGGTCTGGGGCGGCGCCACGGACGAAGCGGACGGCAAGGCGCTGGGCTCGCGCCTGGGGGCCACCGCGCACGTCCTGGAGGAGCGCCGCGCCGCGGATGACAGCTATCGCGTAGGCCCCACGGAGCTCTTCGTCGCGCTGGCGGAGGTGCAGGTGGAGGGACTGGACGCGGCGGGCCTCATCGAGCTGCGCCAGGTCCAGCACCCCGTGGTGCCGCTGTTGAACGGCAGCGCGGGCTTCGGCGCGTCCACGCTCGTGGCGGGCCGGGACGGGCGCGTGCGCGCCGTGGCGCACCTCATGAGCTACACCGTGCGCGGCAAGCGCCACATCCTGCCGTCGCTGCCCCTGGCCGCGGCCATGCGGCTGGCCGGTACGCGCACGCTCCGCTACGCGGACGGCAAGCTGCACGTGGGAGACCAGTACGCGTTCCCCATGAGCGCCTCGGGCCTGAGCCTGCTGCGCTGGGACGCGCCCAACGCGGGCCGGGGCTCGCGCGGCTCGCTGGCGCGCTCCATCCGCGCGTGGAACGTGCTCCTCAACGTCTTCGACGTGGCGGACGAGCGCCCCGCGCGCTTCGAGAATGACCTGGAGGGCCGCACCGTCGTCCTCACGCGAACCGCCGGCGAGTCCGCGCACCTGCGCCCCACGCCCCTGGGGCCACAGACGCCCGGGGGCGCGATTCTGGGGCAGGCGCTGGCCAACATCCTCCGCTCGGAGGGCATCACCCGCGCGGCGCCAGACTTGGACCTGCTCCTCACGCTGGGGCTGGCCTTCCTCGGGGCCTTCCTGGCGCTGTCGCTCAGCTTCCTGCTGCGCTCGGTGCGCGGCGCCGTGCTCTACGTGGGCTTCCTGGTGGCGGCGGGCGCGGGCTACACCTTCGGCGCCGCGTACGTCTTGGTCGAGCAGCGGCTGTGGGTGGCCATGGCCGGGCCGCTGCTGGCCATGGTGGGGGCCTTCGTCGCGACCATCCGCTACGCCTACGGCACGGAGCGGCAGATTCGCGACTTCGTGCACAACGCGCTCGGCCGCTACGTCAGCCCGGACGTGGCCCGCCTGGTGGCGCGGGACTTGAGCCTGATGCGCCCCGAGCGCCGGCAGATGTCCGTGTACGTCTGTGACATTGAAGGCTTCACGCGGCTGTCGGAGGGCATGCCGCCCGAGCAGCTCGTGGGCCTCTTCAACGCGTACCTCACGGAGATCTCCGCGGTGGTGCGGTCCACGGCGGGGCAGGTGGACAAGTACATCGGCGATTCGGTGATGGCCTTCTGGGGCGCGCCGGTGCGCACGGACCGCCACGCGCACCTGGCCTGTGAGGCGGCGCTGAAGATGCGGGAGGTGCTGACCGAGCGTCAGCCCGCCTGGGAGAAGAAGTACGGCCACCGCCTCAGCTTCCGCGCGGCCGTGGACACCGGGGAGCTGGTGGTGGGCGACCTGGGCAGCGAGCTGAAGTCCAACTACACCGTGCTCGGAGACGCGGTGGGGCTGGCCTCGCGGCTGGAGTCCATCAACAAGGTGTACGGCACCTACGTGCTGGCCGGGGACACCACCGCGCAGCTCGCCAGCGGCAGCTACGTCTTCCGCGTGGTGGACCTGGTGCGCTTCAAGGGCCGCCCCCAGCCGGTGCGCGTGCATGAGCTGGTGGCGCGCCGCGGAGAAATCACCCCCCGCATGCAGGAGCAGCTCGCGCTCCACGAGCAGGCCCTCACCGCCTACCACCAGCGCCGCTTCGCGGAGGCGCACGCCCTCTTCGAGCGCGCCTCGCACGAGTACCAGGACACCGTCGCCGCGCTCTACGCCGGCCGCTGCGCCCGCTTCCTCGTCACGCCGCCGCCCGCGGACTGGGACGGGGTGCACGGCATGGAGGAGGGCGCGCCCACCACCGCCGCGGCGGCATGAGTCACGGCTCGCCGCCGTCCGAGTCCGGCTGGCCGAAGAGCTCCTTCACGGGCGCGTCCTTCGCGATGTGCTCCGCCACCACGCGGCGCATCTTCTCCGCCGTCATCGCCGAGTAGTACACCTCGCCCGGCCAGCCCATGAGCTGGTAGTCCTCGGGGGAGAGCGGGTCTCTCTTGCGGCCGGTGTCCTCGCGGACGACGACGTTCGGCCCCATGTGGCAGAAGCCGTAGCAGCCGCCGCGGTACAGCTCGCAGCGCGGCGCGAGCCCCTGGGCGGAGAGGGTGTCCCGGGCCTCGGCGTGGACGGCGTCCGCGCCGCCCGCCTTGCAGCTGGAGCCCTTGCACACCGACACGCGGTAGCGCTTCACGGCGGCGTCTCCATGAGGCCGCCATCAAGCGTATTGAAGAGGTTCAGCTTCACCACCAGCCCCCTGAAAAAGCGCCGGCCCGCCTACCGCTTCAACGCGGGAGGGCGGGCCGGGAGTCCTGGTGAGGCCGGTACGGCCTCACTGGGAACCTGGATTCACTTGATGAACTTCGTCACCTGGATGGGGCCCTGCTGCGTGACGACCGTCTGGTGGCCCGCATGGGCCCCCGCGGGCAGCGCCTTGCCGTGGCCGTCGTGCTCCGTGTGCGGCAGCTTCAGCTCCACCAGGCCCTCGCCGATGCGCGTGTGCGCTTCCTTGTGGACGTGGTGCGGCTCCTCGGAGCCCTCGCGCTTGTTCCACGGGTCCGACGGGTGCGACACCGGCGCGCCCTTGAGCAGCTTCGGGATGTCGTAGACGAAGTTCTGCCGCGTGTACTCGGGCGGGGTGTGCGTGTAGGTGTCCATGCGGATGGCGTCCTTGGGGCACGCATCCACGCAGAGGCCGCACACGATGCACCGCAGCTCGTCGATGACGAACTGGGTGGGGTACTTCTCGATGACGCGGTCCTCGGAGTCCGAGGCTTCGTCCTCGTACTCACCCGCCTCGATGTAGATGCACTGCGCCGGGCAGATGGTGGCGCACATGTAGCAGGCCACGCAGCGCGGCTTGCCGTCCTCGCGCGGAACCAGCCGGTGCAGGCCGCGGTAGCCCTCGGGGTAGATGGGCTTCTCCTCGGGGTACGCCACCGTCGTCATCAGGCTGGCGCCTGTGCGGTCCACCACCTGGGTGTTGGTGTCGCGCGTCCCGAAGAGGTTGCGGAAGAAGTGCTTCGCGGTGATGCCCAGGCCGCGGAGCAGGTTGGGCACGTAGGTCCGCTCGCGGATGTCCGTGCGAGGGTCCTTGCTTACCTTGTAGGCCATGATGGTTCTCGATTCCCGGATGCTGGGGCCGAAAGGTGCGGCCTAGTGGGTGGACGCCGGGGCCGCGCCGTGGGCGTGCGCCGGCACGTCATGGGCACCATGCCCGCCGTGTCCGTGGTCGTGGCCATGGGCGCTGCCGCCCTCGGGGACCTTCGTCGTCGTCGTCAACACCACCAGGAGGCCAATCTCCGCCAGGCCGAGGATGGCCAGCGCCCGCAGGGACGGATCCCAGAGGACCAGCGCGCCGGTCACGAACACGTTCACCAGGCCGATGGGGAGGAGGATCTTCCAGCCCAGCGACTGAATCTGGTCGTAGCGGAAGCGGGGGAACGTCCAGCGGATGAGCAGCTGCACCCAGATGAGGAACAGCACCTTCAGCCAGAACACCGTGCCCAGGATGGTGCCCAGCAGCCAGCCGTGCTCCTGCATGACGGGCAGGTTGGCCAGCCACTCGTTGCCGAAGGGCAGGTGGTAGCCGCCGAAGAAGAGCGCCGTCGTCACGCCGGCCAGCACCACGACCTCCACGAACTCGGAGATCATGAAGAGGCCGAACTTCATGCCGGAGTACTCGACGAAGTAGCCGATGATTTCGGACTCGCCTTCCGGCAGGTCGAACGGGGCGCGCTTGGTCTCCGCGAAGGACGCGGCGAAGAAGAGCAGGAAGCCCAGCGGCTGGATGAAGATGCCCCACGCGGGCAGCCCCAGGTCGAAGGCGCCGTCGGTGCGCCACAGGTACTGGGCCTGGCCCGTGCCGCCGGTGAGCGCGCTGCCGATGTCACCGATGATGGCGGGGAACTGGACCGAGGAGAACGTCAGGAAGAGGCCCACCAGCGACAGGCCGAGCGCGACCTCGTAGGAGATCATCTGCGAGGTGGCGCGCACGCCGCCCAGCAGCGCGAACTTGTTGTTGGAGGCCCAGCCGGCCAGCGCGGTGCCGTAGACGGCCAGCGAGGCGATGGCGAGCACGTACAGGACGCCGAAGTCCGGCGTGGCCACCACCATGTCCACGTTGCGGCCGAACACCTGCACCGACGGACCGGCGGGCACCACGGCGAACAGGGCGAAGGTGGGCGCGAAGGCCAGGATGGGGCCCAGGTTGAACATGAACCGGTTCGCGGTGGCCGGAATCAGGTCCTCCTTGGTCAGCATCTTCAGCACGTCCGTGAGGATGTGCGGGAGGCCGCCCAGCGAGCGGTTCTTCAGGCCGGGCAGGGCGATGCGCGCGCGGTTGGGGCCCATGCGGTCCTGGATGAACGCGCTCCACTTGCGCTCCGCCATGGTCAGCAGCGTGGCGATGACCATCACGAAGATGAGGACGAGGAAGAGCACGTTGGTCAGCCGGCTCGCGCCAGTGAACCAGTGCTCCTCCACCAGGCCACCCACCAGGTAGGCCGACGCCATGCCACCCGCCATCAGGAAGACGATGGTGAACATGGCGACGAGAATCGTCAGTACGCGGCTCATGACTAGATACCCCTCACCCGAGGCGTGCCGAACTCACGGTACCCCGCGGGGCGACCGTCGGCACCTGCCGGCAGCGGATTGATGCCCGGCTTCTCCCGGTCCACCGGAGACGCCTTCTCCCAGTTGAACTCCGCGAACTCGGCCACCTTGCCAGCCAGCTCGCGCCACACGTCGACGGCGCGCTTCCAGGTGGACTCGCCACCCAGCTCACGCGTCAGCTCCCGGACCCACTCCCAGCCCGGGACGACGTCGCCCTTGGGCGGGTACGCCTTGCGGAAGCGCTGGATGATGCCGTCCTGCTGGACGAACGAGCCCTCGTCCTCCACGGGGACGGAGGCCGGCAGCAGCACCGTGGCCTGCGCGGTGATGGCGGACTCGGTGAAGGCCTGCGCCACGAACACGTCCAGCTGGCCGGCGGCCTCCGCGAAGGCGTCCACGTCGCCCGGCACCTCGGTGCCGATGGCGTAGAGCGCCTTCACCGTGCCCGCCTTCAGCGCGGTGGTGAGCGCGTCGAAGGTCTCCAGCTTGAGGCCCAGCCCCTTCGCGATGAGCTCCAGGCCCTTGCGGTTGGGGTTCTTGTCCGCCGTCATCAGGAAGTGGTCGGCGGGGCCCGAAGCACGGCCGCCCACGTACACGGTGGACACGCCCAGCGTGCCCTTGGCGAAGCTCAGCCCGGCCAGCAGGTCCTCGTTGGAGGCCAGGGGCGAGGCCAGCACCGCCAGCTGCTTGCCGCCCTGCACCGAGCGCAGCGCCTTGGCCGCGGCCTGGACCGCTTCCTTGCGCGTGGTGACGGGCACCGCCTCACCGGCGCGGCCGGCGCGGCGGCCCACCTGCGCCTGCAGCACGCGGCCCAGGTTCAGGTACTTGTAGGTGAGCCGGCCCTCGTCGCACATCCAGCTCTTGTTGATGGCCTCGTTCTCCCGCGGGCGGTAGCGGTACGAGTCCTGCGACATCCAGTCCACGTAGGTGGTGCAGCCGCGCGAGCAGCCGGTGCACACCGACGGGGTGGCGGACAGGAACCACGCGCGCGCCTTGAAGCGGAAATCACGGCTGAGCAGCGCGCCCACCGGGCACACGTCCACGGTGTTGAGCGAGTAGTTGCTGTCCAGCTCGCTGCCCGGGAACACGTCGATGCGCTCGTGGCTGCCGCGGCCGAACACGCCCAGCTGCGGCTCCTTGGCCACTTCATTCATCACGCGCACGCAGCGGGTGCACATGATGCAGCGCTCCTGGTCCAGCACGACGCGGGGCCCCAGCACCTTGCGCTTGTTCTTGAGGGCCTTGGTGCCCTCCAGGCGCGAGGGCCGGTAGTCGTACTTCATGTAGTAGTCCTGCAGCTTGCACTCACCGGCCTGGTCGCAGATGGAACAGTCGACCGGGTGGTTGAGCAGCAGGAACTCCATCACCGCGCGCTGCTGCTCCTTCACCTTCGGCGTGGTCGTCTTGACGGCCTGGCCTTCGGCCATGGGCGTCTGGCACGCGGGCACCAGCTTGGGCGCGTTGGACGCTTCAATGAGGCAGATGCGGCAGTTGGCCGCGATGGAGAGGCGCGGGTGGTAGCAGTAGTAGGGGATGTCCGAACCGACCGCCTTGGCCGCCTCGATCATGTTCGTCCCCGGCTTCACCACGACTTCCTTGCCGTCGATGGTGGCGGTGATGAACCCCGGGTTCTTCGGCGCCGGCTTGGGCGGCGGGCCGGAGGGCGGCTTGGGCGGAGGCGTCCCCGTGGGGCCGCTGGCGGCGGCGGGCGGGGTGTCCAGCTTCGCGCCGGCGGGCGGGTTGGACGGCTCCGGGCCAATCTTGGCCGCGGGCGTGTCCGTGGGCGCCCCCTTCGGAGGCGGCTGCGCATCACCGGTGGGCTTCTTCGTGTCGTTGTCGCTCACTGCTCGACCTCGCCGCCGATCATGTTGATGGTGTCAAACGTGGGGATGAGGTCCGCCAGCATCTTGCCTTCGATGATGTGGGGGACGGCCGCGAGCACGGGGAAGCCCGGCGCGCGCACGTGGACCTTGTACGGACGGCCGCGGCCGTCGCTCACCAGGTACCAGCCCAGCTCGCCGTTGGAGGCCTCGGTGGCGTCGTAGACTTCACCGGGGGGCACCTGGATGCCCTCCATCACCAGCTTGAAGTGCGACATCACGCCTTCGATGGTGCCGTAGACCTCGGGCTTGGGCGGCAGCGCGATGCGCCAGTCATCTACGATGATGGGGCCCGCGGGGATGGTGTCCATTGCTTGGCGTAGGATGCGGATGGACTGGCGCATCTCCTCGAGCCGGACGAGGTAGCGGTCGTAGTTGTCGCCGTGCTCGCCCAGCGGGATGTCGAAGTCGAGCCGGTCGTAGACCCAGTACGGCTTCGTCTTGCGGATGTCGTAGTCCACGCCGCACGCGCGCAGGGCGGGGCCGGTGTAGCCGTACTCGATGGCGTCCTCGGCGCTGATGACCCCCGTGCCCTTCGTGCGGTCCACGAAGATGCGGTTGTTCGTCAGCAGGCCTTCCATCTCGTCGAGCAGCGCCTGGCCCTGGTCCAGCGTCTTGTGGACGCGGGCAATCCAGCCCTCGGGGAGGTCGCGGTTGCTGCCGCCCACGCGGCCGAAGCTGGTGGTGAGGCGCGCGCCCGTCAGCTCGGCGGTGCGGTCATGGAGCAGCTCGCGGAACTCCATGGCGAGGAGGAACGGCGCGAAGCCGCCCATCTCCAGGCCGGTGGCGCCCACGCACGTCAGGTGGTCCGTCAGCCGGTGCAGCTCGGAGCCGATGACGCGGATGTACTGGGCGCGCTCGGGAATCTCCAGGCCGATGAGCTTCTCCACGGCGTTGAGGAACCCGAAGTTGTTCATCATCGCGGACAGGTAGTTGAGCCGGTCCGTGTAGGGCAGGCACTGCGTCCACGTGACGTTCTCGCAGCTCTTCTGGAAGCCGCGGTGCAGGAAGCCGATCTCAGGGTCGATCTTGACGATCGTCTCACCCTCGAGCTCCACCTTCAGCCGCACGGTGCCGTGCGTGGCCGGGTGGGAGGGGCCCATGTTGATGACCATCCGCTTGGTCTGCAGATGGGCTTCCAGCTCCGACTCGTGGGCGTACGCGTCGGTGTCGGGGTTCGGCGCTTCGGGCTTGAGGGTGTCAGCCATGGATGTCCTCGCTCAGGAGAGCCCGCTGGTGCCGGGGCCGCGGAAGATGTCCTTGATGGGGCGCTCGGGGATGAGCGGCTGCCGGTCGCGCAGCGCGTAGTCCTTGCGCAGGGGGTGCCCCTCGAACTCGTCGTAGAGGAGGATGCGGCGCAGGTCCGGATGCCCGTCGAAGCGGATGCCGTAGAAGTCGAAGGTCAGCCGCTCCCACCAGTTGGCGCCGCGGAAGAGCGGTACCAGGGTGGGGACCACCGGGTTGGCTTCGCTCACCCGCACCTTGAGCCGCACGTGCTCGTGCCGCTTGAGGGAGTAGAGGAAGTAGACGACCTCGAAGCGAGGGTCGTTCTCCGCCAGGTGCAGCCGATCCACGGCGTCGATGGAGCCGAACAGCTTGAACTCCAGCTCCGGGTCGTTCTTCAGGAACGCGGCGACCTTCGGGAGCGAGTCTGCATGGATGACGGCCCAGGCGCCTCCGGTCCGGTCCACGTAGCGATCCGCCACCGCCTCTGGGAGCTGGGCGGAGACCCTGTCCAACGCGAAAGTGCTCAAGGGGGCCCCAATGACTAAGGGAGAAGAATCCGCGGCTTTATAAGGAGCCCTCGGCGGGTGCGTCAACGTAAACCCTCAACCATGTAGCCCACTTAGGAGGCCCAGAAGCGGGCGTTGCGCGAAACCGGGGGGGTGCGTGGGCATGGGCCCGGACAGGGGGTGGATCAGCCGGCCGCGAGCCCGGCCCTGGGTTGTCCTACACTCGGTGCGAAGGTGGCCACGGGCAGTCGCTTGCCGGGCACCAGGGTGGGGCTCACCGGCGCCCAGGCGAAGGCCTCCGCGCAGCGCTCCCGGGTGGCCTGGGAGGCGAGGACGGTGACGCCGGCCACCTTGGTGAGCTGCTCGATGCGGGACGCCACGTTCACCGTGTCCCCGATGGCGGTGTACTCCAGGCGGCGGGTGGTGGAGCCGATGTTCCCCAGAATGACGGGGCCGGTGTGGACGCCCACCCCCATGCGCAGCACGGGGGCGCCCCGGGCGGCCCGGGCGGCGTTGACGCCTTCCAGCTCCACCACCATGTCCAGCGCGCAGCGCACCGCGTGGAGGGGGTGCTCCGCGTCGTCCAGCGGCGCGCCGAAGTACACCATGAGCGCGTCCCCGATGAACTTGTCGAGCGTCCCCCCGTGGCGGAACACCACCTCCACCATGCGGCCGTAGTACTCGTTGAGGAGCTCCACCACCTGGCCCGGTGGCATGCGCTCGCTCAGCGCGGTGAAGTCCCGGAGGTCGGCGAACAGCACCGTGACTTCCCGGAGCTCCGGGGCCAGCGAGGTTTGTCGTTGCAGTCGCTCTGCTACTGAGGGCGAGAAGTACCGGCCCAGGCGGGCGCGCTTCAGCGCCTCCTGGGAGACGGCGGCGGTGAGGGAGCGGATGCGGCCCAGCAGGTGGTGGGCGCCGGCCGCCATGATGCCCAGGAGGACGACCGCGGCCACCTGGGCGCCCACGCCGATGTCCGCCTCGGCCTGCAGCCGGACCACGCCGACGCTGGCGACGGCCATGACCACCGCGGTGACGGAGCGGCGCAGCGACAGGGCCGCCAGCAGCACCAGCACGGTGTAGATGCCCAGCGTGAAGCCGGCCACGCCGCCTGGGGAGGGGGACACGGGAATGGCCAGGTGCTGCATCCAGTAGATGGCGGGCGCGTCCACGAAGGCCAGCGTCAGTCCGGCCCACGAGGCGCTTCGCGGCCAGCGTGACACCGCCACCCGTCCAGCCACGGTGCACAGCCAGTAGATGCCCAGGGGGACGAGGTAGACCTCCCAGTCCGCCATGCCCCGTGCGACGCCTTGATACAGCGCGACGCCCAGCAGCAGGGTGACGGCCAGCAGTCGCAGCCGCGCCATCTGCCGTGCGTTGTGATGACGTTCGGCATCCAGCGCCCGGCTCACCAGGTCCTGGCCCTCATCGGGATGGGCGCCGTGCGGTGACGCAGGGCCCTCGCTGGCTGCCATTCGAGGCGGAGTCAAGGCCCGCCATTCTGCAATGGCCTCGCGCGGAGCGCACCTTGGCGGGGGGCGGTCGTCCGGTCGGCACACGCCTGTTTCAATCGGGTATAGAAGAGGAGGTCATGCCCGAATCCCCCCCTTCCGGCATTCTCCAGTCCTGGTGGCCGCGCCTTCTGGTGGGGGCCGTGCTGGGCGTGTTGCTGTTCGCCGCCGAGTCGTGGCTGCTGCTGCGCTCGGGTGTCGTGGGCATGGACATCCCGGTGGAGGGCCCCTACGCCGCGTTGATGGCGGCCGTGCGGCCCGTCATCCCAGGCCTGCTGTTGCGAGTGGCGGCCGTCTACGCCGTGGCCGGCATGGTGCTGACCGGCGCGGGGGCGCTGCTGGCGCGTGCCTGGGGCCGAGGCGGGGCGTGGGCGACGCTGGGGCAGGGGCTGCTGCTGTTCGTGCTGCTGGCATGGGACCGGGCCATCGCGCGTCCGGCCCTCTTCGATGACCTGCCCGCGTTCCGGCCGCTGCTGGCCTGGCTGGTGGAACACGGCGAGCCCTGGCATCCGCGCGCGGTGCTGGCCGCCTGGCTGGTGGCGCACGCCGCGGTGTGGGTGGGGCGCGCTGGGCAATGGCGGCGCGCGCTGTGGGGCGGCGCGGCGCTGGCGGGCGTGGCGGGGCTGCTGGTGGTGGGGAAGGGGATGGCTGGACGCGGCGCGCCCGGGCATCCGCTGGTGGTCGTCATCGGCATCGACGCGTTCCGGCCGGACCGATTGAAGTCTCAGGGCGGCTCGGGCGAGGTGGCGCCCCACGTGGAGCGCCTGCTGGAGGACGGCACGCTCTTCACCCGCGCGTACACGCCCATTGCCCAGACGGAGCCCGCGTGGCGTTCGCTGCTCACCGCGCGGTGGCCGCACGAGACGGGCGTGCGCTACTCGCTGACGTCCGACTCGCGGATGCAGCTCCAGCGCACCTTCGCGGAGTCCTTCGCCCAGGCGGGGTGGCGCACGGTGTTCGCCACCGACTGCTCGCGCTTCCACGCGGAGGGGCCCGCGTCCGGCTTCGAGACGCGCCTGCAGCCGCCGCGCGGGGCGGTGAACTTCCTCCTGGAGAAGCTGCGCTACCGCGCGCTGGGCATGTTCGCGGACCACGCGCCAGGCGCCGCCTGGCTGCCCGAGTTCATCGACAACCGCGCGCTGGCCGGCATCCATGACCCCATGGGCTACGCGGAGCGGCTGGCCGCGCGGCTGGTGGACGAGGCGAGCCAGGGCCCCACGCTGTTCGCCTTCCACGCGACGGCGGCGCACTTCCCGGGCGACCCGGTGCATCCCTTCTACCGCCGCTTCGTGCCGGCCTCGGAGCCGCTGGAGCGCCGGCTGCGCATGCACTTCGCGCCGGTATCCCCGGGCGCGAAGGGCGGCTGGAACCGCGCGGGCGCGGAGGCGCTCTATGACGAGCTGATTGCCCAGGCGGACGCGCAGGTGGGGACGCTGCTGGACGCGCTGCGCCGCTCGGGGCGCTACGACGACGCGCTCATCCTCCTGATGTCGGACCATGGCGAGAGCTTCCACGCGGACCGCGACGACCTCGCGGGCGCCACGCCGGTGCATGGCGCGCGGCTGTCGGAGGAGGAGAACCGCATCCTCCTGGCGGTGAAGCCGCCCAAGGGACGAGGCGCGGCGCCGGCCCTGGTGGACTCGCTGGTGCGGCTGGTGGACGTGGGGCCCACCCTGCTGGAGCTGTCCGGGCTGCCGCGCCTTTCGGACGTGGACGGCGTGTCGCTGGCGCCGCTGCTGCGCGGTGAGGACCTGGCGCCGCTGGCGCTGTACGCGGAGACGGGCTTCACCCACGTGCTGCCGGAGGTGTTCGACCCGGGGCACTGGCCGGGGGCGCCGCGCTCCTTCGACGCGTACCGCATCCGTCCGGATGGCGTGGTGGAGATGGGGCCCGCGGCCCACGCCCGCATCCTCCAGGAGAAGGACGTGGGCGCCTTCGACGGCCAGCGCTGGTGGGTGGACCGGCCCCAGGCCAACGGCACGGTGCTGCGCGCCTGCCAGGGCGACTGTGAAGGGCCGGACGCCCACGCGCTGGAGGCTTGGTTCGACAGCGTCCAGGGCCGCACGGCGGCGGGCGGCTGGCGAAAGGTGGCCGGCCAACGCCCTGGGGCCGCGCATCCACAACCGCGTGGCGGGTGAGGCCGGCCAGAAATACCAGGGCCCCGGCGCTTCCACCAACTGAGGCGGGAAGCGGGCGGGGCCCTGGCGGTACCGCGCGTGGGGCGCGTTACTTGTTCATGGACAGCAGCAGGTTGTGCCGCGCGGCCGTGGGGTTGGCCTCCTCGCGGTCCGCGATGCGGTGGACCTGGTTGCCAATCTTGTCCTGCAGCAGCATCAGGCCGTCGAGCACCTGCTCCGGGCGCGGCGGGCAGCCAGGGATGTACACGTCCACCGGGATGATGCGGTCGATGCCCTGCAGCACCGCGTAGTTGTCGTAGAAGCCGCCCGAGGACGCGCACACGCCGAAGGCCACGACCCACTTGGGCTCGGCCATCTGCTCGTAGACGCGCTTGAGGATGGGGGCCTGCTTCAGGTTGATGGTGCCCACCACCATCAGCAGGTCCGCCTGGCGCGGCGAGAAGCGAGGGAACTCCGCGCCAAAGCGGGAGATGTCGTGCCGGCTGGCGGCCACGGACATGTACTCCATGCCGCAGCAGGCCGTGGCGTACGGATAGGTGAAGAGCGAGTACTTGCGCGCCCAACCCAGGCCCTTGGAGACGATGGACTGGAGCCAGCCCATGGAGTCGTCACGGCGCGTGGTAACGATGTTTGCGAGGTCTGCGTCAGCCATGATGTCTCAGCTCTCCCAGTCCAGGGCGCCCTTCTTCCAGATGTAGATAAGGCCGACCACCAGCGTCGCCGCGAAAACCAGCATCTCCACGTACCCGAACCACGCGAGCGCCTGGAAGTTCACCGCCCAGGGGTACAGGAACACCGCCTCCACGTCGAACACGATGAAGAGCAGGGCCACGACGTAGAACTTCACCGCGAAGCGCTGCCGCGCCGGGCCGCTCGACTCGGAGCCGGCCTCGAAGCTGGTCGCCTTGATGGCGCTTGGGCGGCGAGGACCCAGCCGCGTGGTGATCTGGGGAATGAGCATCGCCATGCCACCCGCCAGCAGCAGGACGACGGCCAGCGGCAGGTATGGCGTGAGGGGAGTCGGAGTCATCGCGCGCGGAACCTAATGACACCGCGCTCGCCATGTCAAAGGGAAAGTCCAGGGAGCGGCGCGCCAACCCCTTGAGATGACGGCGAAAAGCGGCGTTCATGATGCCCCAGGGCGCGCCCGGCGTGGATCAGCGGCCCGCCAGGTCTCCGCCCCATCGGCCGGTTTGACGCTCCGCGAAGGGACGCCTACCGTCCGAGAACCGCCGGCATCCATCCGGCGTGGAACTTTCTCACCGGGGAGATGGCAAGCATGTGGGGCCGGCTCGGCTTGCGGACGCAGGTGGCCATCGCGGTGCTCGTGCCCTGCCTGGCGGTGGTGAGCTTCTGCGTCGTGTACTTCCCCATGCACCAGCGGGAAGTCACCCTGGAGTTGCTCCAGAAGCGGGTGCGGGTGGTGGCGCGGCTGATGTCGCAGCACCCCGCGCTGCTGGCCGCGGACGGCACGCCGGAGTCCATGGCCCGGGTGCGGGACGTGTTGTCGATGCTGGAGGCCCCGGAGGCGCTGAACGAGCGCAGCGGCTTCACGTTGCGCTACCAGGGGCTGGTGTCGGCGGACGGCGCCGTGCTCCATGCGCGCGGCCCCATTCCCGCGGCCATCCGCTCGCTCGGCGTGGAGGGGCTGGAGGGCTGCACCACGTCCACCCACCGCGACGAGGTGTCGGTCCGCTGCGCCAGTGGTGAGCGCCTCTACGTGGCGAGCTTCGGCGTCCAGGAGGCGCTCAGCTCGGTGGATGACCTGCGGGGCGCGGTGCTCGCCGGACTGGCGGGCGCGCTGGTGCTGGGGCTGGCCCTGTCGCTATTCATCAGCCGCGCCATCGCCGAACCGGTGGCGCGGGTGACGGAGGTGGTGCGGGACGTGGCCCGGGGCGACATGTCCCGCGGGGAGCTGGACGTGCCGGCCACGGGCGAGGTGCGCCTCATGGCGCAGTCCTTCAACAAGATGCTGGGCACGCTGCGCAGCTCGGTGATGGAGATGGTGTCGCGCACGGAGCAGCTCTCCGGCGCGTCGCGCGGCCTGCTGGGGGCGTCCGCGGACCAGGAGCACGTCATCAGCCAGCAGGCGGCCTACGCGCAGCAGATCGCCGCCACGTTCGAGGAGCTGAGCCGCACGGCCGAGCAGATCTCCAGCTCCACGGAGGTGGTGGAGTCGAGCGCGCGGCGCACCCACGAGGCCGTGGCGGAGGCCATGGCGGTGGTGGCGCAGGTGGTGGCGGGCATCAACGACATCCGCACCGAGTCCAAGGGCGTGGCGGACGCGATTGTCGGCCTCAACCAGGACCTGCAGCAGGTGTCGAAGATCGCGCAGGTCATCAACCAGGTGGCGGAGCGCTCTGACTTGCTGGCGCTGAACGCGGCGCTGGAGGGCACCAAGGCGGGCGAGGTGGGGCGGGGCTTCTCGCTGGTGGCCGCGGAGATGCGCAAGCTGGCGGAGAACGTGTCCGCCTCCGCGCGTGACATCGCCCGCATCGTGGAGAAGGTGCAGGACTCCGGCGAGGAGGCGGCGGCCAAGGCCCGCGTGGGCATGGCCACCAGCGACCGGGGCGTGGAGGTGGCCGAGCAGGCCTCCTCCGTGTTCCAGCGCATCGTCGAGCTGGCGCGCGGCACCAGCGAGGCGGCGCGGCAGATCACCATCGCCACCCGGCAGCAGCGCCAGTCCAGCGAGCAGGCCGTGCAGGGCGCCCGCAACGTCGCGGAGCTGGTGAAGCAGGGCGTGGACGCGACGGGCCGCACCACGCGCATCGCCCAGGACCTGCAGGCGGTGGCCGAGGGGCTCACCGCCGTCACCAGCCGCTTCAAGACGACGCGGAGCTGAGGCTCACTCCCGCTGCCAGCGCAGCTGGAACTCCACCTCGTCCACGTTGTCCTCGCGCTCGTGCTCGATGTTGAAGAGCGCGTCGGCGGGGATGCGCAGGCGCTCGCCGGCGACCTGGATGCTGAAGGCCTTGCCCGCCTCGATGGCGTCCGCCAGCCGCCGCAGCTTCGCGACGAAGTCCTTGCGCGGGTACGTCTTCTCCAAATCTCGGTCCGCTCGCTTCGCCTTCGCCTTCTTCTGCGCCATCGTTGAGGGCTCTTTCGTCCAGGGTTTGCCCGGATGATGGCATCGCCCGTGTTGAGCGCGCAGCCCGAATCGGCGCCGCGTTCGAGACGCGCGTCAGCCCATCAGCCGGTGGAGGCTGAGGTCCAGGCGGCTCTGGACCAGCCCCAGGAGGCTCTCCACCTCGCGCCCGTCCAGCTTCAGCCGGGTGGCCAGCTCGCGGTGAGTCCCTTTCAGGAGCCGCTCACGGGCCTGTGCCACGTGACGCGCCACACTGGAGCGGGGCTCCGCGTACAGCGTGGCGATGCGGTCCATGGTGAGGCCGTGGAGATGGTGCAGGCGCAAGAGCGCGCGCTCCCGTTCGGACAGCGTCGCCAGCGCGGCCTGGAGGGATTCGGACAGGGCCCGCCGGGAGTGGGCCCGGAGCACGTCGCGCTCGGGGTCGTCCCGGGACAACAACTGCTCCAGGGCCTCCGGGGACGTGGAGGTCTGCTCGTGGCGGCCGGCCTGCTCCAGCAGCTCTCCGCCGACGCGCGAGGCGACGATTCGCACCCAGCCGCCCAGCGAGCCACGTCCCGAGTACTCCGCGATTTTCGGCGCGCCGCCGTGGACGCCCAGCAGGAGCCGCTGGCGCGTCACCTGGAGCACCTCGTCCACCATCGCAGTGAGGTGCCGTGACAGCCGGGCGGCGACCTTCTGGAGGACGTGTTTCTCGAAGAGCTGCAACGCCTGGGGCTCTCCCTGGGCGCAGGCACACGCCAGGTAGACGTCCGCGGCGTGGAGCTGCTCCAGCGCGTCCAGGGGCGTGCCTTCCGCGCGCAGGTGCCGGCCCACGTGGCGCAACAGGGCCGCGGGCGCCAGCGTCACGGTGGGCCACGCCGCACGGCCTGTATCGAGCAGCTCCGTGAGCAGGGCCTCCAGCGCGGGCGCGGAGCGCAGCGTGTCGTGCAGTGACTCGGGAGCCCCCGCGAGCAGCAGCGGCGTCAGCGTCTCCGGAGCCTGGCTCATCGGGTGACCTTGCTCACGCGGGGTAAATGACGCGCCTGCCAGGCCACGAGCTCATCGTGCTCACGCCGCGCGCGCAGCCCCTGGGCTTCCAGCCACGTCTTCGCCTCGTGAATGAGGGCCGTGGCCTGCTCGCGCCCATCCGGGGCGGGCCGCTCCCACAGGGCTCGCGCGAGGAGGAAGGACACCCGCGCGGCTTCCTTCCGGTCCAGCCACGCGCGCGCGTGGATGCGCCGTGCGCGCTCGAGCAGCGGGACGGCCCGCTCCGGCGCGCGCAGGCCCAGGTGCGCCTCGCCGAGGCAGGCGAGGTCCAGCGCGGCGTCCGGGCTGTCGTCCCCCTGCGCGGCTTCGTCCAGGGCCAGGGCGCGCTGGCAGCGGGTGAGTGCCGCTCGGAACGCGCCCGTCTCCAGGTCCACCCGGGCCAGGTCCCGCTCCACGCCGCACGCCACCACGCTGTCGGTGCCGTTCTCCTTTTGGAGGAGGCTCAACGCCTGCGTCAGGTTGCGCCGCGCCACCGCCGGCCGGCCCGCGCGCAGGTGGATGAGGCCCAGGTTGCGCAGCGACATCTCCAGGCGCGGCGAGTCCTGTCCCACGCTGCGTTGGATGCGCTCCAGCGCCTGCTGGTTGTGGGTGAGCGCCTCGTCGAGCCGGTCGGAGTCATAGGCCACCATGCCGAGTCCGCCGAGCGCGGTGACGGTGCTGGGATGGTCCGGCCCCTTGCTGCGCTCGAAGATGGCCAGGGCCCGCGCGTAGTGGCTCCGGGCTTCCTCCAGGCGTCCCTCGCGGCGCAGCAGGCCCGCCAGGTTGTTGAGTGGCGCGGCCAGGCTCGCGTGCTCCTTGGAGCGCGCGGCCTCCAGCAGCGTCAGCGAGCGTTGGAACGTCTCGAGCGCTTCCTGCGTGCGGCCCAGGGAGAGCAGCTCGGTGGCGATGTTGTTGAGGTTGAGCGCGAGCACCGGGTGCTCGGGGCTCCACTGGCGCTCCTGGAACGCGTAGGCCTGGGCCTCCCGGTAGAGCGCCAGGGCCTCCTCCGCGCGGAGCTGCCGGGAGCGGACGCGCCCCAGGCCGGTGAGGAAGTACGTCACGCGAGGCCGCGAGGGGCCCGCGGTCCGCCGCGCCAGCTCCAGCCCCTGAGTGAACTCCGCGTCCGCTTCGTCCAGCTTGCCCTGCACCAGGAACAGGCCGCCCATGCGCAGGTGCAGGTCGGTGGCGATGTGCGGGAAGCGCTCACGGCCCAGGCGCTCCACCGCGGCGCGGGCGTGGTGTACCAGCCGGTTCGCCTCGTCCATGCGCGCCATCTGGTCGCCCACCACCCACAGGAGGAGGTTCCAGACGCGGGCCACTGTCTCATCGTCGCGGCCCGCCTCGGCGGCCCAGAGCGCCTTGTAGAGGTGCTCCTCGGCCTCCTTGGGCTTGCCCGCGAGCCCATGGGCATAGCCATGCAGCGTCAGGACCTCTGCCTCCAGCGGGCGGTACTCCAGCCCCTGGATGGCCTGGAGCAAGGCCGTCGTCTCCTTCAACGCGCCAGGGTGGTTGCCCGCGTCCATGTGGGCCCGCGCCTCGGCCAGCTTGCGTCGCGCCGCGTCCACGCGAGGCCGCAGGGCATCCGGAGGCTGAGGCCGGTTCACCAGCTCCGGAGCGTCCCGGCAGCCGGAGACACCCTCCAGTGACGCCACCAGCTGCGGCGCGTTCTGCACCGTTCGCGCGTCCGCCTTCTCCAGCACGTCGACGACGGCGGCCAGATGCCACAGCCGCGTGTCCAGGCACGCGGCCGTCTGCCATGAGGCGTTGGCGTCATCGCGCGAGGCCGTGCACGCGTCGGTGCGCAGCGCGCGCCACGTGTCCGCGTGTCCGTCCAGCGTGCGGGCGACGGCTTCCCACGCGGCGGCGGCGAAGGGCTTTCCCGTGGCCAGGAAGGCCGCGTGGATTCGCTCGCGGCGCTCCGGCCCCCAGATGGTGGTGAGGCGCTCCGCCTCCCGCTCGCAGCCGGCCTGCCTCCGGTGCGCCGCCACGTAGCCCACGGTGAGTCCCAGCGCGCAGGCCACGGCGGCGGCGCCGACCCAGGCCAAGCGCCTCCCGGTGCGGGGGGCCAGCTCGGCCAGCAGCGCCTCCATCGTCGGGAAGCGTTCCTCCGGTCGGGCTCGCAGGCCCCGCAGCACCGCGCGCCGCACGCGGGCCGGGATTTTCGATTCGCGCTCCGGCGCGCGGATGCGTCCTTCCCGCGCGGCCTGACCCAGTGCTTCCAGCGTCCGGCCCTCGAAGGGGCGCACGCCGTGGAGCGCTTCGTACAGCGCCACGCAGAAGCTGAACTGGTCCGAGCGCGCGTCCACGCCGTGGCCCTGAAGCTGCTCGGGCGCCATGTACGCGGGTGTGCCCAGCAGCGCGCCCGAATGGGTCAGCGGCGAGTCCACCCACGAGGTCGGCGCCCTCGCCGCGTCCAGGCTCGCGGGCGCGGCGTGGCCGAGGACTCGCCGGTGGGACGGGCGGGCCAGGCCGAAGTCCGTCACCCGCACGCGACCCTCCTTTCCAACGAGCACGTTGCCCGGCTTGAAGTCGCGGTGGACCAGCCCGGCGGCGTGGGCGGCCGCAAGTCCCCGGCCCGCGTCCACGAACACGCGCACCACGTCCTGCCAGGGACGCGGCGACTCCAGCCACTCCGCCAGCGACGCGCCCTCCACCAGCTCCAGCGCCAGGAAGACGCAGTCGTCGCAGACGCCCACGTCATGGACGGTGACGACGTGCGGATGGGCCAGCCGGGCCAGGGCCTGGGCCTCGCGCAGCAGCCGCAGCCGCAGCTCCTCCAGGTGCCGGCCCTCGGGGCGCAGCAGCTTCAGCGCGAGCCTTCGGTCCAGCTCCGGGTCATGGGCCGCGTACACCTCGCCCATGGCGCCCCGGCCAATGCGCTCCTGCACCACGTAGCGTGAGAGCTGGGTGCCCGGAATCACCAGGGGCCCATCGACGGGCGGGGGCACGGCCTCCGAAGCACTCGCGCCCAGGGCCAGGTGCTCCTGGCAGCGCTCACAGCCTTCCACGTGGGCCAGGACGCGCGTGCGGTGCGCGTCCGGGAGCGCCCCTTCGAGGAAGTCGCTCAGTGTCGTCTCGCTCGGGCACCCCATGGAGGCCAGGAGACTATCAAATTCCGGGAATTTTCACTTTTACCCGCCTGTGACGGCTCAGGCCTGGGCGCGTGATTTGAGCCGGGCGAAGAGCTCGGGAGGCATGGAGGCGGTGCCCAGCCGGTGGTCGGCGGAGATGGCCTCGCCGTGGAAGTCGCTGCCCGCGGTGGGGACCAGGTCCAGCTCCCGGGCCAGGCCGAGGTACTTCTGGCGCACGCTGGGGTTGTGGTCCTCGTGGAGCACCTCGAGGCCGGCCAGGCCCACCTGGGCGAGCGCGCGGATTTCGAGCCGCTCCATTCGCGACGAACCTGGGTGGGCGAGGGTGGCCGTGCCGCCCGCGTTGCGGATGAGGCGGATGGCGTCCTCGCCGGCCAGCTTGAAGCGCTCCACCCAGGCGGCGCCGCGCGTTCCCAGGAAGCGGTCGAAGGCCTCCTTCACGTCCACCACCCAGCCTCGGTCCACCAGCACGCGGGCCAGGTGGGGGCGGCCCAGCTGCGCGTCGCCGGCCACCGCCCGGACGTGCTCCATGCGCACCGGGTAGCCCAATTGCCGCATGCGCTCCAGCAGGGCTTCCATGCGCTGCTCGCGCTCCAGGCGGAGCCGGTCGGCGAAGCGGGCGATGTCCTCGTCGTCCGGCCTCAGGAAGTGCCCCAGGATGTGGCACTCGCGTCCATGGATGAACGCGGAGATTTCGATGCCCGGCACCAGCTCCACGCCGTGGGCGCGCGCCGCCACCGCGGCCTCGGCCAGGCCCGCGACGGTGTCGTGGTCCGTAATCGCCAGCACCGTCACCCCAGCGGCGGCCGCCCGCGCCAGCAGCTCCGTGGGCGCGTATTGACCGTCGCTGGCGGTGGTGTGCGAGTGCAGGTCAATCACGGCGGGCTCCGGGGTGTGGGGCGAATGTTTCCCATACGCGACCTCTGCCGGGTTTCACACCAACTTGCGGCATGGGGGGTGCCGCCGCCACCGGGGGTGTGGCTACTGTCCGAGCCCTATGGGCAAGAAGTCCGATACGACCATCGAGAACCGGGTCTACCTCTTCGAGTCACTGGCGAGCAGCTACGTGGCGTCCGCCACCGAGGTCTTGTCCTCGGAGGACCCCGCGGTGCGGCAGCGCGCGCGCCGGGCCCTGGCGGAGCTGGCCTTCGTGTCCTGTGTGATGGCGGACACTGCGCATCTGCCGGCCGAGCAGGTGCGAGCCCAGGTGCTCGGCGCGCCCGAGCGCGTCCCGGAGGCGCCTTCAAAGGTGTCCGGCGGCGCGGCCCGGAAGCGCAACAAGTAGCGGCTACTGGTGCTGTTCGGGTGGTATGCCAGCCGCGCCCTTTTGCTTCGAGGAGCGCCGACATGAGCCTGCCGCAGACGCCCGCCACGGGTGTGGTGATGACGCTGGTCAGCCAGCCCCAGTTCAAGACGCAGCTCACCCATGGCCCGTCGGGCATGGTGAACCAGACGGAGGCGCCGCGCGACAACGGGGGCACCGGGGGCAGCTTCTCTCCCACGGACCTGGTGGGCGCGGCGCTGATGTCATGCGCGGTGACGACGATGCACCTGTTCGCCTCGCGTGAGGGCATTGCCCTGGGGGAGGTGAGCGCCCGCGTGGAGAAGCGGATGACGCCGCCGCCGCGCCGCATCGCCGAGCTGGTGCTGGACATCCAGATGCCGGCCGGCCTGTCCGCCGAGCACCGCGCCACGCTGGAGAAGGTGGGCCGCGAGTGCCCGGTGGCCCGCAGCCTCCACCCGGACGTGAAGCTGCCGCTGACGTTCAGCTACCCGGACTGAGGACGCCAGGCCGCTTGCCCTCCAGGGGGCCTGCTCGCGCGTGCTGCGGGTGGGCGCCTTCGTGTTCATCCTCCCCGGCTGCGGGGCTCGTCCTGGAGGACACGGCATGCATGCGAAGCGGCTGGGCATCTACCTCAATGACCACCTGGCGGGCTCGGTGGGCGGGCTGGAGCTGGCGATCCGCACGGAGGCGGAGAACCACGGCAACCTGCTGGGCCGCTACCTGGCGGCGTTCATCCCCGAGCTGAAGGAAGACCAGTCCACGCTGCTGTCGGTGATGGACGTCCTGGAGCTGAAGCGGGACGGGCTGAAGACGCGCGCCGCGTGGGCGGTGGAGAAGGTGGGCCGGCTGAAGCGGAACGGCACGCTGGTGCGCTACTCGCCCCTGAGCCGGCTGCTGGAGCTGGAAGGGCTGTGCGCGGCCACGGAGGGCCGCTTGTCCCTCTGGCGCACGCTGGCGCGCGTGTCGGTGAAGGACGCGCGGCTCGCGGTGTTCCCCTTCGAGTCGCTCGTGCAGCGCGGCGAGGCGCAGCGCTCCGTGCTCCAGCGCCTGCGGGCCCAGGCAGCTGACGTGGCCTTCGCGGAGGAGCCGCAGCCCTTCGGCTCCGGAGAGCCGCTCGTCGCGGGCCTCTGACGGACGCCCAGGAATGAAGAAGCCCCCTGCCGCGGCGCGCGACAGGGGGCGGGGACTTCATCCGGGCGCGGGGCTCAGGTGCCCGACGTCTCCGACGCACCGGGGGGCGGCGTCGTGGGCCGGGCGCCCGAGGTGTCCGGCGTGGGCACCAGGCGCAGCTGGCTGGCGCTGCCGCCGAAGCTCGCGTCCACCTCGCGCTCCAGGTACGTGTAGCCGGACAGGCCGTCCTCGTACATGCGCAGCAGGTTGCGCGACTCGTCCAGGGTGATGCGGCCCTGGCGCAGCGCGGCCTCGGTGAACTTGCGCAGCCGCGCCACCAGGTCGTCCTTGGTGTAGCTGACGTAGTTGAGCACCTCCGTCACCGTGTCGCCGGCCACCACGTTGTCGATGAGGTAGCCCCCGTTGGGCCCCAGCGACACCTGCACGGCGTGGGTGTCGCCGAACAGGTTGTGGAGGTCGCCCAGAATCTCCTGGTAGGCGCCCACCATGAAGATGCCCAGGTAGTAGTCGTCATCGTTGAGCGCGTGCAGCTCGAGGGCGTCCTTCACCTCGCGCTTGTCGATGAAGTGCTCAATCTTCCCGTCCGAGTCGCAGGTGATGTCCGCCAGCGTCGCGCGGCGCGTCGGCTTCTCCGCCAGACGGTGGATGGGCATCATCGGGAAGAGCTGGTCGATGGCCCACGAGTCCGGCAGCGACTGGAACACGGAGAAGTTGCAGAAGTACGTGTCGTTGAGCGCCTTCTCCAGGGAGTCCAGCTCCTCGGGAATCTCTCCCTGCTCCCGCGCGATGCGCATGATTTTGTGGCAGGTGGCCCAGTAGATGTTCTCCGCCGCCACGCGCTGCTCCAGCGACAGGTGGCCCAGCGAGAAGAGGGTGAGGCTCTCCTCCTTGGCGTCCTGCGCGTCGTGCCACGCCTCCAGCAGGTTCTTGTTGGTGACCTCGCGGTAGGTGGACCAGAGGTTGCGCACCACGGAGGGCGCCTTCTCGTCCACCTTCTCCGGGACTGGCGCCGGGTTGAACTCGCTGGTGCCCAGCACGTCCACCACCAGCACCGCGTGGTGCGCCACCACGGCGCGGCCGGACTCCGACACCAGCGTGGGGTGCGGCACGCCGGCCCTGTCACAGGCCTCCATGACGCCGAACACCACGTCGTTGGCGTACTCCTCCGTGGTGTAGTTCATGGAGGACGCGAAGTTCGTCTGGGAGCCGTCGTAGTCCACGCCCAGGCCGCCGCCCACGTCCAGGTACTTCAGCGGCGCGCCCTGACGGGCCACCTCCACGTAGAAGCAGCCCACCTCGCGCAGCGCGTTCTTCACGTTGCGGATGTTGGAGATCTGGCTGCCCAGGTGGAAGTGCAGCAGCTCGAAGGAGCTGAGCAGCCCGGCGTCCTTCATGAAGCTGATGCAGTTCATCAGCTCGGAGGAGGTCAGCCCGAACTTGGAGCGGTCACCGCCGCTGGCCTCCCACTTGCCGGCGCCGCGCGTGGACAGCTTCACGCGGATGCCCAGCCGAGGCGCGATGCCCGTGCGCCGGGCGACCTCCGCGATGAGGGGCAGCTCGCTGGGCTTCTCCACCACCAGGATGACGTTGCGGCCCAGGCGCGAGTAGAAGAGCGCAGTCTCGATGTACTCCTCGTCCTTGTAGCCGTTGCAGATGACGAGCGCGTTCTCGTTCTCCAAGAGCGCCATCACCGCGAGCAGCTCCGGCTTGCTGCCGGCCTCCAGGCCGTAGTTGTAGCCCTTGCCCGCCTCGATGAGGGTCTCCACCACGTAGCGGTGCTGGTTCACCTTGATGGGGTACACGCCGCGGTAGCCGCCCTTGAACCCGTGCTCGGTCATGGCCTTGCGGAAGGCCTCGTTCAGGTGGACCACGCGGTGGCGCAGCACGTCCGTGAAGCGGATGAGCAGCGGCAGGCCAATGCCCCGGCGGCGCACTTCGTCGACCAGCTCCTTCAGGTCCATGTTCGGGGCCTGGGGACCGTCCGGGTGGACGATGACATGGCCCTTCTCGTTGATGCCGAAGTAGGGGTTGCCCCAGTTCCGGATTCCGTACAGCTCGTGCGCGTCGGCGAGGGTCCAGCGGTGGGGAGGGGCGTTTGCGGGCATCGGCGTCTCGAGGCTCCCTGGGTAGAGGGGGTGGACTCCCATGAACAACGGAAACGCTCACGGGAATCGCGCGGGAAGTATCGGAAAGCCCCTCGGTATTCAACAGCCGCCTGTGCGGAGGGCAGGCAGGCTGGCGGGACGACCGCCCGGTGCGCCTCCTCCCGCGGGCCGACCCTCCATTCAATTCCTACCCTTTCCGGGTGAGTCCTGAGGGACGCGTGGAAACAAGGGGAGGGTACATGGAGTCGTCCGCACGCAGGGAAGAAGCGGTGCTGACCCCGCGGGAAATCTACGAGCGGCTGGATCGCTTCGTCATCGGCCAGGCCGGCGCCAAGCGCGCCGTGGCCATCGCCGCCCACAATCACCTCAAGCGTCTCCTGGCGCGAAGGCTGCGCCGGACGTCGCTCATCAAGAAATCCAACATCTTGCTGATTGGGCCCACCGGGAGCGGCAAGACGCACATCGCCCGCAACCTGGCGGACATCCTCCACGTGCCGTTCACCACCGTGGACGCCACCGAGTACACGGAGGCTGGCTACTACGGGAAGGACGTGGAGGTGATGATCTCCGACCTCCTCTTCAAGGCGAATCACTCCGTGGAGGACACCCAGCGGGGCATCATCTTCATCGACGAGGTGGACAAGATTGCCCGCCGCTCCCAGGGTGCCCGCAACGGTGCGGGCAGCCGCGACATCGGCGGCGAGGGTGTCCAGCAGTCACTGCTGAAGCTGCTGGAGGGGCGCGAGGTGTACGTGCCCCTCAACGTCACCCAGGCCTGGAACAAGAGCGACTTCGTGCAGGTGGACACGCGCGACATCCTCTTCATCTGCGCGGGGACGTTCAGCGACTTGCACGATGATGGGGATGAAGGGAGCCGCGCCATGGGCTTCGGCGCGGAGGACGCGGCGAAGCGCGGCCAGAAGCGCATCAGCACCCGTCAGTTGACGGACTTCGGCATGCTGGCGGAGTTCCTCGGACGCCTGCCGGTGGTGGTGCAGTTGGAGCGGCTGGGTGAGGAGGACCTGATTCGCGTGCTCACCGAGCCGCCGGACTCCATCGTGCGCGAGTTCCGCGAGCTGCTCTCCATGGATGACCTGGAGGTGGACTTCGCCGGCCCGGGCCTGCGCGAGGTGGTGCGCTATTCCGTGGAGCGTGGGCTGGGCGCTCGAGGATTGCGGTCCATCCTGGAGCACGTCATGGCGGACGTCATGTTCGAGGCGCCCGAGCGGCGGCGGCGCCAGGTGACGGTGGACGCGGGCTTCGTACGGGAGCGGCTGCGCGGGCTGGATTCGACGCAGCTGAACGTGTGAGTCAGGGCTCGCGCTCGGAGGCGCGGGCCGCGGCGCCCAGCCGGGCCGCCACGTCCGGGTCCTGGATGAGCTGGAGCACACCGTCGTGGCGCAGCAGCGCGGCGGTGTCTCCGCGCGCCAGGGCCTGCTTCAGCTTCGGATCTTTCAGCAGGCGCTGGAAGCGGGCGTCCTTGCGCAGGGCCTTGTAGGCCGGGTCGTCCTGGAGCTGTCCCGCGCGCTTCGGGTCGCTGGCGGCCTTGGCGACCTCCACCAGGTTCTTCACCGGGGCGAACTGCGTCATCTCGAAGAGGTTGTAGCGGCGGGCGACCTCGATGGAGAGCGACTCCTTCGGGGACAGGCCCACGCGGCGGCCCGCGATGACGACGTGCTGTTCGAAGAAGGCGATGGCGCTGAGCACCACCCAGGCGATGATGCCCATCTTCGCGCCGCCCAGCGCGAAGCCGAGGAAGCGGTCCAGGCCCCGATTCTCATTGTGCTGGCCGGTGGAGAGGATGCGCAGCAGCAGCGCGCCCAGGGCGTAGCGCACCGCGAGCCACGTGCAGATGAACACGAGCACCGTGCCCACGATGGCGCCCAGGAAGAGCGGGCTGCCCAGGGCCTCCGCCAGGTGTGGGGCCGTCACGGGGCCCAGGCGGCGCGAGGCGAAGTAGCCCACCGCCAGCCCCACCACGTTGGCGACCTGGCGCGACGCCCCGGTGATGGCGCCAATCATGGCGAAGAACAGCACCAGCCCGAGGATGATGAGGTCGATGACCATGGGCGCCGCCGCCGTCAGCGAATCTTGAACGAGCCGCCCTTGTCGCGGGACTCGTCCTGGGCCTGCTTCTGGACCTCCGCCAGCCGCTCCTTGTAGCGGGCGTTGGCGGGCTCATAGGTGAGCGCCATCTTCAAGTTCCGCTCGGCGGCGGACCAGTTGCCCGCGTCCGCGTCCTTCTGCGCCTGCTGGAAGAACTGGCGTCCCTTGGGGTGGGTGCCGATCTGCGCTTCCTGCTCCTTCTTGGCGGCGGCCTTGGTCTCCGCTTCGGAGGCCTCGGTGAAGCGCAGCTTCTGGGCGCGCTCGGGGCCCGCCACGTCGACGACGTACTTCTTGCGCTTCGTGTCGTCGCGCAGGACGTAGTAGGCCTCGGTGACGCGCTTGTAGAGCTCGTTGATACGGTCCTTCAGCTCCCTGGAGTCGACCTGGAAGAAGCGGTCCGGGTGGTAGGTGCGGCTCTCCCGGTAGAAGGCGCGCTTGATGTCCGCGGGCGTGGCGGTCCGCTCCAGCATGAGCACTTCGAAGTAGTCGAGCTGGTCCAGCTTCGCGCAGCGCGATTCCAGGTCCGCGAGTTGCTGGATGTCCAGGCCCGGGCCCGTTGACGCAGCAGGCGCCGGCGGTGGCGTGACCGCCGTGGCAGGGGTAACGGGCGGGACAATGGGGGCCACGGACGGAATCGAGGGCACCGCGCCGGGCGGAGCGCGTGGGGCCGGCGTCAGCGGTGCGATGCCTGGGACGGCGGGCGCCACGGATGGGACGGAGGGCGCGACGGACGGGGGAGGGCGCGGCGGTGTGGTGCCGGCGGGCACCAGCGCTGGCAGGGACATGGTGGGCCGGGCCCCGGGCCGCTGCTGTGGAACCGTGGAGGGCGCCACGGGAGGGACGACCTGGCCTAGCGCGAGTACGGGAGGCGGCCTTGGCGCCGGTGCTGGTCCTTGGGGGCGCGCCGGTGCGGAAGGTACGGCGCCTGCCTGGGGCGCGGCAGCGGGGATTGTCGGGGCGACTGTCGGGACCGTCCTCGTCTGTGCCGGAGCGCGGGGCGCTACCGGGGCAACGGAGGGGAGGACACCTGGCGAAGCGGGCAAAGCTGGAGCGCCCACCGGTGCGATGGAGGGCACGGCGCCCGTGACTGGGGACGCGGCGGCACCCACGGGAGCGACGGAGGGAACGGCTCCGGTCGAGGACGGCGACGCTGGTGTTCCCATGGGCGCGATGGCGGGGGGCACGGCGGGAATTGCGCCCAGGGTGGGACGCCGCGCCGGAGGAACCGCACCCGCCGGACGCGGAGCCGGCGTGTTTCCGCCAACTGCCGGGCGAGGCCCGGGCGTCGGTGCTCCCGCGGCACTGGGGTTCAAGCCCTGGCGCGGGGCGGGCGTGTTGGCTCCAGTGGGCGCGGCGCCAGCGGGCGCGACGCGTGGCACGGGCGTCGTCGCGCCAGCGGTGGCGGAGGCCGGTGCCGGTCTCGAAGCGGGCGCTGTGGTGCCTGCAGGGGCCACGCGGGGGACAGGTGTGTTCGCACCAGCGCCCGTCACCTGTCGCGGCACGGGCGTGGCGGCCCCCGCTGCACCGGTGGCCGGACGCGGCACGGGCGTGGTGGCCCCCGCTGCACCGGTGGCCGGACGCGGCACGGGTGTCCGAGCGTCCGCACCCGCTGTACGCGGCGCAAGGGCCGCCGCCGTGCCTGGCGAGGACGCCGAGGTTCCTGTGCCAGTTCCTGCCGGGCGCGGCACCGGTGTCGTGGCGACCGGCGTCCCTTCCGCAGTCGCGCGTTGCCCAGGCACAGCTCCTGCCGACGACGGCCTCGCCGCGGCACCCACCGCAGGAATCGCGGGCAATGTCGTGGGCGTGCCTCGCGGCGCGGGCCCCGAGCCCGGCGCCGTGGGCGCTGCCCCAGCCGGAGATGGACGCGCGGCAGGGCTCGTCACGGCACCCACCGCCGGAATCGCGGGCAATGTCGTGGGCGTGCCTCGCGGCGCGGGCCCCGAGCCCGGCGCCGTGGGCGCTGCCCCAGCCGGGGATGGACGCGCGGCAGGGCTCGTCACGGCACCCACCGCCGGAATCGCGGGCAGCGTCGTGGGCGTACCCCGCGGCGCCGGCCCCGAACCCGGCGCCGGTCGTGTCGGCGCCGTCGCTCGTCCAGGCGCGCCCTCTCCAGCGCCCGTCCGCACCGTGGGAATCCCCGTCATCGTGGCTCGGGGCGGCACCGCGGGCGTCACGCCCGAGGGACGCGCGACAGGCGTTCCCTGAGGCCGAGGCGGCGGAGTCGGCGCGCTGGCGGCGGGCGACGACGGAATCGTCCCGGGCGTGACGGGACCGGGCACGGCGGCCGTCACGCGTGGGACGGCGGGCCGGGCGGGCGTGGCCGGTGTCCCGGGCGTGGCTCCCGGCGGTTTGCCGGCGCTGGGGTCTGAAGGCTCGGACATCGGCGTGGTCGGGTCGCGGCCTTACTGCGCCGCGGCGGGCAGGTCGTCGCTGTTGTGGCCAGCAAGCCGGGTGTTCCGGTTGGCCTGGATGGACTGCTGGATATCGGCCTCGCTCATGCCGGAGGACAGGGTGATGGAGGTCGACGTCTTCTGCCCCGTCTCCGTGTCGCACGCGGACACGTGCACCAGTCCATCCGTGTTGATTTCGAAGGTGACCTCAATCTTCACTTCGCCGCGGTAGCCGATGCGGAAGCCCGCGAACTCGAACTCGCCGAGCATCTCGCACTCGTCGGCGCGGTTGGACTCGCCCTGGTACACGCGAATCTTCACCTTCTCCTGGCCGTCGCGGCTGGTGGTGAACGTCTTCGAGCGGTCGATGGGAACCGGCGTGTTCTTGTCGATGATCTTCTCGGTGTACCCACCCACCGTCCCGATGCGCAGCGACAGCGGCGTGACGTCCACCAGGAACGTCTGCGTCTTGCTGTCCAGCAGCGCGTGCGACTGGAGCGCCGCGCCCATGGCCACGACCTGGTCCGGGTTGATGCCCTCCAGCGGGTCCTTCTGGAAGTAGTGCTTCACCGAGTTGCGGATGATGGGCAGCCGCGTCGGCCCGCCCACGAGGATGACCGCGTCGATGTCGGCGGCCGTCAGGCGCGCGCTCTGCAGCGCCTCGTCGCACACCTTGAACGTGCGCTGCACCAGGTCCATCACCATGCGGTTGAACTGGTCCTGGTTGAGCTGCCCACGCAGGTCCATCACGTTGCCGTCGGCGTCCTGGCAGATGCCCTGGCAGAGAATCTCCGCGGAGCCCGTCTGGCCCACGTCGATCTTCGCCTTCTCCGCGGCCTCCTTGAGCATCTGCAGGCAGTACTTGTTCTGCCGCACGTCCAGGCGCGTACGGGCCAGGAAGTCATCCGCCAGCCACGTCATGATGCGGTCGTCGAAGTCGTCGCCGCCCAGGTACGTGTCGCCCGCGGTGGCCAGCACCTCGAAGACGTCCTTGCCAATCTCCAGGATGGAGACGTCGAAGGTGCCGCCGCCCAGGTCGTAGACCACCACGCGCTGGTTGACGTCGCGCCCGAAGCCGTACGCGAGCGCCGCGGCGGTGGGCTCGTTGAGGATGCGCAGCACCTCCATGCCTGCGATGCGGCCCGCGTCCTTGGTGGCCTGGCGCTGGTTGTCGTTGAAGTACGCGGGCACGGTGACCACGGCCTTCGTCACCTCCTGGCCCAGGTACGTCTCCGCCACCGCCTTCATCTCCTTGAGCACCAGCGCGCTGATCTCCGGGAGCGAATACGAGTGCTCGTTCACCGCGATGCGCACCGAGTTGTTGTCGCCCTCGACGATGCGGTACGGCATCACCGCCTGCGCCTTCTTCACCTCGTCGGAGAAGTAGTAGCGGCCGATGAGGCGCTTGGCGGAATAGACGGTCTGCTCCGGGTTGGTGATGATGTTCTTCTTGGCCGCGTTACCGACCAGGACCGAGCCATCCTCGAGGAACGAGACGCAGGAGGCGTGAGTCGTCTCTCCCCACTCGTTGGGGATGACGATGGGCTGGCCGTCCTGGACCACCGCCACGCACGAGTACGACGTGCCTAGGTCGATGCCGATTGCGATGTCGTCCGCCATTCCGTCTCCGGTGAAGACCTTCAGCAGAGGTCCGTCGGTGAAGCGCACGGAGGTTAGGCACCCCCAGAAGCGGGTGTCAACGTTCCCGTGTCAATAAAGCCCAGCCATTTCAAGGGCTTAGCGAGGGTGCAAGGGAGCATGCCCGCTGGCTTGAGGGGGCGCTCCGAGGCCATTATCTCTCATGGCGAAGGGGGTTTGCTCATCCATGTCCGTCATCCTCGCCGCGCTGACGTCCGACCCGAACCTGCTGCGCTGTGAGCTGCACCGCCTCCAAGGCCAGGTCCTGCTCCAGGCAGGGCCGAAGGCGAACGCCTTGGGGGTGGGCGCCTACGCCCAGGAGGAGGTCCTGTTGCGGCGCTTCTCCAGCGGCGAGGAGCTGACCCTGGACTCGCTCGCGCCCCCGCATGAATCGGAGGCGCTGCTGTTCCACGCCGGCCAACTGCCCGTGGGCTTGTCGCTGGAGGAGAACACCCAGCCCTTCCGCTCCCGGCGCTGGTTGTTCGCGCACCAGGGCGGAGTGCGGGGGTTCGAGCTGCTTCGCGCTCCGTTGCTGGAGTCGCTGCCGGACCACCTGCGGCGCCAGGTTCGCGGTGGAACCGAAGGGGAGCTGCTGTTCGCCGTCTTCCTCAAGCGCCTGCGCGAATTGGGCCGCACGGAGGATCCGCGGCTGGAGGCCGAGGTCGCCGGCCGCGTGCTGGCGGACACGGCGCGCGAGGTGGCTCGGGCCGCGGTCCAGGCCGGCGTGGCACGCACGCCCACGCTCAACCTGGTGGCCACCAACGGCACGCTCCTGGCGGCGACCCGGTATGGCGAACAGCCCTTGTACTGCACGCGGCTGGAGGGGTCGGCCGAATGCGAGCTGTGCGAGGTGACGCCCGCGACACCGGACACGCGGCCCTCGGTGGGGGCGCACCGGCGCCGTCGCACCGTGGTGGTGGCCAGCGCGCTCAAGCGCACCTCGGGGTGGGTGGAGCTGGCTCATGGCCACACGCTGTCGGTGGGGCCGGAGCTGCAACTGCACGAGCTGTCCGGGACGTAAGCGACGTGCGCGAGGAAGGCGCCTGGGGGCAGGGATGACTGAGGCCCGCTTTAAATCCCCCGTGAGGAGGTGCTTCCATTTGGGGGGTTGTGTCAAAATATTGAGTCTCGGCTGGATTTACGGTGCTCGCGCCTCCCATGTTCTCAGAAGTTGAGCCGATGTTCATCATCGAGGTCCGCTGAAGGAGACATGGGTGAGTGGTGGTTGGGTGTGCTCGGCGTTGTTGCGCGTCTTGCAGCGACTCATGTCGGAGACGGCGGCGCGGTGGGGTGAGTGAGCTGGCGCGCAACCAGATTTCGCATGCCGGGGGCGGCACCATCCAGCTCGTGCCGCAACTGGCGCCCAAGCGGCTGCTGCGCGTCAGCGCCGAGGACTCCGGACAGGGCATCCCGGACCTGGAGCGCGTGCTGTCGGGGACGTACAAGCGCAAGACGGGCCTGGGCTTGTTGGGCGTGAAGCGGTTGGCGGACCGCTTCGACGTGCGCACCGGCCCGAAGGGTACGCAGGTGGACTTCGAGGTGTGGCTGTGAGGCTCGGGCGCTGCGCACGCGAGGCACGCTGAACGCTCGGAGGGCAGCCAGGGCAGCAGGGTGTGTCGTGCCAACTGGCTGTGTGTGAATGCCGCACAGTCGGGGCATTGTACGAAGGTGGGGCCTGGGAACTACGCTAGGGCTCCGTCCCACGTGGGGGCTGTGTCCACCTCCGCGCAGACGCTCGCCGTTTGACGAATCGCCATGGTGGCATTCCATTGGGTGAGGTCTGATGGTGCGGCTTAATCGGGACCGGATGGAATCAAGGAGCGGGTCGATGGCCGGCAACTCAGGGGAAGACAACGCCAACCCGGGGCACGCCCGGGAGGTCGCCCCAGAGCGCCCTGACGAGGGCGATTCGCCCGTGCTGGATGGCGTGTCGGATGCGGAGCTGGACGCCATCGTGGGTCAGCTGCGCACGGACAAGAGCCTTCGTGTCCGGCCCAGCGCGCAGCCGCGCTACCGCGAGGCCACGCCGTCGGAGCGGCTGCACCGGGGCGCGGGCCGTTCAAGGGCGTCCGCCTTGGGCGAGGAGACGGCGCCGCCGAAGGAGGCCGCGCCCGTCGTGAAGCATGCTTGGTACTTCGTCACGGGCGGCGCGGCCTACGGTCCTCACGACCTCGCGGACCTGAAGGCCCATGTCGAGCGCGGGTTCCTGGGCTTTGATTCCCTGTGCTGGCGCGAGGGTTTCGGTGAGTGGCTGCCCCTGGGGCACATTCCGGAGCTCGCTTCCGCGCTGCTTCCGCCGCCCGTGCCCGCGGGACCTCCCCCCGTTCCGCCGGAAGCGGCCGGGGCCTTCAGACCTCAGGCCGCGCGCGCGGTGGAGGTCTCCGAGGCCACCACGGAGCGGGTGATCTTGGATGCACCGGGCACGGTGGTGCCCCCCTTCGCGGCCATTGCTCCCGCCGCCGTCGTGGCGGCTCCCGCGGTGGGCGCTGCCGCCATGCCGCGGGCGCAGGCGTCCGGCGCACCACCTCCCGCGGCGGCCCCAGGGGCTCCGGCCGCGGGCGCCGTCGTCGAGACGGCTCCGGAAGCCGTCGCCGCGGCGCTCGCGCCGGAACCTGTCACCGCGCCGGCCGCGAGTGACTTCGCCGCGGACGGAGCTCCGGCGTCGCACCCGATGCCCGTGGCGGAGCCGGTGGGAACCCACGCGGTGCTGGCGGCGCCGTCGCCCGAGGAGCGCACGCGTCGCAAGCGCCGGCTGGGGCTCATCCTGGCGGGGGGGGCCATCAGCGGCATGTCGGTGGCCCTGGCGCTGGGCGTCTTTGGCGGAGGGGACGGCCGTGGCGCCGCGAGCCCCGGCGATGCCGTGGACACGGCGCGCGGCCCCGGTACGCCCCCGCCCGCGGAACAGCCGGCGGCCGCCGCGCCTTCGCCGGAAGCCGTTGCGGCTGCGAGCCAGGGCGGCGGGGCGTCGGGCACGGCGACGTCAGCGGGTGGCACAGGCGGCGCGAGTCCGAGCCTCGGCGGCGCGGGCGTCGCGACGTCGGCCGCGGAGCGCGCGCGAGACCCGAGCCAGGTACAGGCGCCCGCCCGCGCATCGCCGCCCGCGCTCTCGGCCGTCTCGGTCGACCGCGGAGGTCGCGTGCCAGAGCTGACCGGCACGGAGAGCACGGCGCGCGCCGCGACGGGCGGCGGACGGCCGTCGCCGGAGGAGCGCGTCTTCGAGCGGCCCACGGGCAGCCTCTCCTCGCGCGACGTCGCCGTGGCCTTCGTCATCGGGAAGCACTCCGTGGCGCCTGCTCCGGAGCCGGAGCCCGCCAGGCGGCCCGCCACGACGGTCGCGGAGGCCGCGACGGCTGGCGGCTCGGAGGATGACCTGGGGCCCGACGCGGACTTCGACCGCGTGCTCTCCGGCCCGGGACCCAACGCCACCAAGCACCACAAGCCGACCGTCTATGTCCCGCCCGACCCGACGGCGCCCCGCGAGTCGCTCGACCTGGCCACCGTCTTCGCGGTGGTCCATGCCCGGCGCTCGGAGCTCGCGGCGTGTGCCCGCGAGCAGTCCGCGCCGCCGCGGGAGGGGGACCGGGCCGTGCTGCGCTTGAGCGTCCTGCCAAGCGGGAAGGTGGAGTCCATCAACACCGAGACGCCGTGGCTGCGCGGCACGTCGCTCGTGCGTTGCATGCAGCAGAAGATAGGCGCCTGGACGTTCCCCAGGCACCGAACGCAGGGAGCGCCCGTCGTCTTCCGATACGAGTTCTGAGCCGCCGCGAGGAGCGCCCATGCCTGCTTACGTCCTGGTCGAGGTCTCGGTGCACGACGCGCAGACCTACGAGCGGTACAAGCAGCTCGCGCCTCCGTCGCTCAAGCCCTACGGGGGCCGCTACCTGGTCCGGGGCGGCCCCACCCAGGCCCTGGAAGGCACCTGGCAGCCCCCGCGCTTCGTCCTGCTGGAGTTCCCCAGCGTGGAGCACGCCAGGGCCTGGTGGGCGTCCCCGGAGTACGCCGCCGCCAAGGCGCTCCGCCACGAGAGCGCGCACTCCATCATGTTGCTGGTGGAGGGCGTGCCGGCCACGACGCCTGTCACCGAAACAGGGGGGTCACCGCCCTGAGCGGTCGCTGAAAAGCCGAAGCCCGGCGCCAGCCCGCGGTAGGTCGCGGGCCGGGCCGGGCTCAGGTGTCTTCAGTGAAGCGGGGGGCTAGTTCACGCCGACGGCGGTCCAGCTCTCCTTGACCTTCGCCACTTCGGCGGAGTCCGCGCCGTAGAGGTCCGTGGCCGCGTTGATGGTCGCGGTGCGGGCCTGGGCGAACGTGGTGCTCGGCGTCATGTAGTGGGCCAGGGCGCGGTAGTAGATCTTCAGGCCCTTATCCATGCCGATGGCGTCCTTCACCTCGATGCCGGACGTGCGGTTGGTGCCGCCGTTGGTCAGCAGGTAGAAGGCGTTGTTCGCGATGCCGCTGGAGCCGTGCACCTCGGTCTGCTTCGGGTAGTTCTTGAAGTTGTCGATCGAGTAGTTGTCCTTCGTCGGATCGTCCATGTAGCGCAGGCCGTCGGTGTCATCGCCGTTCGTCGGCGTCCAGGCCGTCTCGCCCACCGTCCAGTTGAACTTCACGTCGGGGTTCTTCTGGGACGCGTACCACTCGAGGCCAGCGCCCATGATGTCGCTCATCGCCTCGTTCAGACCACCGGACTCGCCGCGGTAGATGAGGCCGGCGGTGCGCTCGGTGAGGCCGTGGGCGATCTCGTGACCCGCGATGTCCAGCGCGGTGAGCGGACCGGAGTTGCGGCCGTCGCCGTCGCCGTAGCTCATCTTCTCGCCGTCCCAGTACGCGTTCACGTAGTTGTTGCTGACGTGGACGTAGGAGACCAGCTTCTCACCCGCGCCGTCGATGGAGTCACGGCCGAGGACGTCCTTCATGAAGTCGTACATCATCTGGCCGCCGTAGTGCGCGTCCACCGCGGCCTTGTTGCGCTCCGGGTCCGTGGGCTCGCCCCAGACGTTGTTGTCGTCCTTGATGGGCGTCTGGCCGCTGGCGCGCTCGCGGTTCATCGCGTCGTAGGTCGCCACGCCGTCGCCGCGCGTGCCGTCCTCGAGCGTGTACGTGCCGTCCGCCTGCTGCTTCGTGTCCAGCGCGACCTTGCCGCTGTACATGGACGTGTCGTCCGCGACCTTCTCACCGGTACCCGGCTCGTTGGGCTCACCGGCCTTCGGGGTGATGGTCAAGCCCCAGCCGTTCAGCGTGCCCGTGTCGCGGCGCGCGTTGTCCTTCACCGACAGCGTCCACTCGCCCTTCGCGGACTCGCCCGCGAAGCCGCTCAGGTCGAAGCTGCCCTTGACGTGGTCCGCGCTGCCACCCGTGCGGTTGTGCACCGTCTCCGACTTGCCGGAGGGGCTGGTGAGCGTGATCGACAGGTCGCCCTTGAACGTGTGGTCGATGTCCAGGTCCAGCTTCAGCTGGTCCACGGTGCCGTCCTGGGTCACGTTGACCTTCGACGTGACGGTGGCCAGGTCGGCGATCTCCGCCTTCGGCGTGGCCGAGGCCTTGATCTCAGTAGGCGTCGCGGCGGCGCCGTGAGCGTGGTCCGCGCCGTGGGCGTGGTCCGCGTGGTCCGCGCCGTGGGCGTGGTCCGCGTGGTCCGCGCCGTGCGCGTGGCTGTGGCCGTGCGCGGCGCCATGCTGACGGGCGTAACCGTCAATGGCGTTGAACTGCTCGAAGAGCTTCCCGGTGTTGGCGTCCACCAGGTAGTTCATCTTGCGGGGCTGGTCGGTGCCATCCACGTTGGTGACTTCCACGCGGTAGGCGGAGTGGTACTCACCGGAGATGTCCTTGTAGATGACCCGCTCGGAGTTCGGCTGGCGGTCCGGCTTGCCGTTGAACTCCTTCAGCGCGATGTCCAGCGCCTGGCTGTGCGTCACCTTGGGCTTCTGCATGCCCAGGCCGGCCGGGATCTCAGACTGATCGCCGGTGGTGCTCTTGAGCTTGCCCTCGGAGTCGAGGTGCGTGACGACCTGCTCGCCGAAGACCTTCACGCCTTCGTGCTGGCGGTCCAGACGCACGTGCGTCATGCCCAGCGAGTCACGCTCCACGCTCTTCGGCGTGTACGCCGGGAACTGCACGCCGCCGATGATGCCGGGGTTGCGGATGGACGTCTGGGTGGAGGGCGTCAGGTGCGCCAGCGACGTCTGGATGGCCGTCTGCGCCTCGCGGCTGTCCAGGGAGAGCCGGCCCACGGGCGGCGGCAGCGGCTTCAGCGTCTTCTCCGCGCGCGCCAGGTCAGACGTCTTGGCCGCGGGGCCGAACCCGTCCTTGATGACGTTCGGGGCGATGGTCGCCGGCTTCGCGGCCGTCTTCGACTGAGCCTCGGAAGCAGCAGTGGGGCGAATCGTGGGCTTCGGACCTTCGGTGCGGCGAATCGTCATTGGGGGTCTCGAACTCAGTGCAAGGGGGTTGAAGAGTTATCGCCGCAGTGTGGCACGGAGTTTCTTGTGATATTTTCGACGCAACAAGTCATTCCCGTAAGACAAGTAAAACCCTGTCGAGCTTCCGTTGAAATCAGGTTACGGGCGCGTCAACACACCCATGTTTCACGGAGGGTGGGCGCGGCGCTGCTGCGGGGAGTGGGGGGGCGGTGAAACTCGGCGAAAATCAGCCGAAAAAAGAAACCTCGAGAAACCGCACGTAGAGGTTGCAGGCCGCATGAAACAGGGCGGCGCCGATGACAGTGCCGGTGCGCTCGCGCATCCACCCGAAGAGCAGCGCCGGGAAGAACACGGACAGCCGCCACGCCTGGAAGATGGCCAGGTGGCCCAGGGCGAACAGCAGCGCCGTCAGCCAGAAGGCGGGGCCCAGCCGGCCCCCCAGGAACTTGCGGCCCTGAGGCCAGGCGTCGCGCAGCCGCGTCTGGAGGTAGCCCCGGTAGAAGAACTCCTCTGGCAGCGCGACGACGAAGAGCTGGTCGATGAACCACTCGCCGAAGCGCGGGGGCAGGCGGGGCTGGAAGCGGGCCTCGCCCATCAGCGGCGTGAGGTGCCTGGCCAGGGCCGTGGGCAGGTGGGGCAGCAGCTCCGCGAACGCGGCGAAGCCCAGGAAGAAGAGCGGGCCCACCACCGCGGACAGCAGCAGGAACAGGCGCAGGTCCTCGCGCCACGCGCGCAGCGACAGGCCATAGTCCCCGTAGTCCTCGTCACGCCAGCGCATGGGGATGAGCGGCAGGTAGAGGAAGCCCACCGTCGCGACCAGCTTGGGGACGCTGGTGCCGCCCAGCAGGAGGAAGGTGGCGACGATGGACAGGAAGCCCACCGCCCACAGTCCCACCGCTTCCTGCACGGCGTTCGGTCGCCAGGGAGTCGTCACGGCCCGGGTCATGGCATGTCCACCGACGCCAGCTCCACCTTCACCGCGTTCAGCGGAAGCACCCGGCAGCCGCGGCGGTGCTTCTTCACCACCACCGCCACCAGCCGGCCCTCCGCGTCGAAGACGGGGCTGCCCGCGGGCAGGGCCAGGGGGACGTCATAGAAGGGGGCCTGGGCTGCCCGGGCTCGCGCCGACACGGGGCGCGCGGGCTGGCTCTTCCTGGCGGGGAGGACGCCCACCAGCCAGCGGCCATCGAGGCTGTCGCCGTCCCGAAGGACCTTCACGGGCGCCGCCGGGTAGGTGCCATCCGGGGCGGCGAGCACCGCCACCTGGAGGTCCTGGCTGGCCATCACCACGCGGGCGGGCAGCGTCTTTCCGTCGTGCTCCACCGTGGTGGCGTTCAGGCCGGTGAAGCCGCTCCCCACGGGCGTGACGGAGGTGAGGACCTGACCCGCCGCACCCACGAAGACGCCGGGCCCCGCATTCCGAGGACCCTTGACGTGCACCACCGAGCGCCCGTGCCGCTCCAACACCCGCTGGAGGTCGGCGCGCGAGGGCTTGTCGGCCTCCGCCGCGGCGGAGGCGAAGGGGAGGAGGCAGAGGAGGAGCAGCGGCGGCAGGCGGGACATCGGCGGGTGCCGCAGCCTATCACCGGCGCTCGCGCAGCGCGGTGACGAAGCGGTCCGCCGGGAGCGTGTTGAGCACGTCCCCCTTCCGGGCCCAGCCCCGGCGCGCGGTGGCCACGGCGAAGGCCAGGTTCTTCAGGTCCTCCTTCTGGTGCGCGTCGCAGCTCACCACCAGGCGGACGCCCCGCTTTACGGCCTGCCGGACATATTCGGCCTTGATGTCCAGGCGCGCGGGCTTGCCGTTGACCTCCACCGCCACGCCGCGCTCGGCGGCCCGCTCCAGGAGCTCGTCCATGCGGACGGGGTAGGGCTCCCGGCTGTTGATGAGCCGGCCGGTGGGGTGCCCCAGAATCTGGAGGCAGGGGTTGTCCAGCGCGGCCAGCAGCCGGCGCGTCATCTGGTCCTCGTCCATGCTGTGCCGGACGTGGACGGAGCCGATGACGACCTCGAGCTGCTCCAGCACGCTGTCGGCATAGTCGAGCGCGCCGGACTCCATGATGTCGACCTCGATGCCCTTGAGCAGCCGCACGCCGGAGACGGCCGCGTTGACGCGGTCGATCTCCTCCCACTGGCGCTTGAGGTCATCCACCTTCAGGCCACCCGCGTGGATGGCCGCCTCGCTGTGCTCGGTGACGGTCAGGTACCGCAGGCCCAGCGCCCGCGCCGCGAGCGCCATCTCCTCCAGGCTGTTGCGCCCGTCGGACCAGGTGCTGTGCGCGTGGACCGCGCCCTGGACGTCCTCCAGCGTGAGCAGGTCCTTGGGGAGCTGGCCTGCGCGCGCGGCCTCCACCTCACCGGTGTCCTCGCGCAGCTCGGGGGGCACGTACTGCATGTCCAGCAGGGCGTAGAGCCCGGACTCCTCCGTCACGGGCACCTTGGTGCCGTCCTCGCGGTGGACGCCCCATTCGGAAATCTTGAGGCCGCGCTCCTGCCCCAGGTTGCGCAGGCGGATGTGGTGCGCCTTCGAGCCGGTGAAGTGGTGCAGCGCGGTGGCGAAGTCCTCGTCGGGCAGCACGCGCAGGTCCACCTGGAGGTCACCGGCCTCCAGCCGCACGGAGCACTTGCTTTCGCCCTTGCCCAGCACCGCGGCCACGCCCGGCGCGTTCGCCAGGGCATCCAGGACGGGGCCGGCCTCCGGCGCGGAGGCGATGATGTCCACGTCCGCCACGGTCTCCGCCTGCCGGCGCACGCTGCCGCCCAGGCTGGCGCGCACCACACCTGGCGCGGCCTTCACCCGCTCCAGCAGCGCCGTGGCCACCGGCAGCACCTCGCCCAGCAGCTTGCGCCCGCCGCGCGCGCGCCGGTACACGGCGATGCCTTCCAGCATCTTGGCTTCGCTCTTCGCGCCGAAGCCGCGGAGCTCCCGCACGCGGCCTTCACGGCAGGCCCGCTCCAGCGCTTCGATGCTGCTCACCTGGAGCTCACGCCAGAGCGTGGCCACCTTCTTCGGCCCCACGTCCGGCAGCTGCGTCAGCTCCAGCAGGCCGGCGGGGAACTGGGCCCGCAGCTCCTCCAGGTAGCCGAGCCGTCCGGTGGTCACCAGCTCGGTAATCTTTTCGGCGAGCGCGGCGCCGATGCCTGGGAGGCTCTCCAGCCGGCCCTCCGCGACCAGCGGACCCAGCTCCTGGGGAAGCCCGGCGACGCGGTCCGCCGCCATGTCGTAGGCGCGGACGCGGAACCCGCTTTCGCCCTGGAGCTGGAGCAGGAGGGAGATGTCACGGAGGACCTGGGCGACGGTGGCCTTGTCGACAGCAGTGGGGATGGTCACGTCGGGAGTCACGGGGAGAAGGTAATGCCCGGGCATCGGGAGTGCAGCCAGTCCCGCGTTGTGGGAAAAGGGGCCGCGATGACGAAGATCAAGCTGGGACCGGCGGACTTCGCCGAGAGGGAAATGCGGGGCTACGAGGTCGGCAAGCGCAACGTGTGTATCGCGAAGATCCACGGGCGCTACAAGGGCCTGGACGATTGGTGCAACCACGCCGGGTGTCTGCTGTCCGGTGGTCGCATCGAGGACAACCTGGTCGTCTGCCCGTGCCATGAGGTCGGTTTCGACATGGACACCGGCCACAACGCGACCTCGCCGGGGGTTTGTGACGACCAGCCGACGGTGCAGGTCGCGGTCGAAGACGGCGCGCTCGTCATCGATTGGCCCGACACGCCCTGAAGCCCCTCCCGCACTCTGGAGTACCCGCCATGGCACACGACGACCACGACCACGACCACGGGCCGCACGGGCACCACGGTCATGACCCCGAGCACGCGCATCATCATCACCACGACCACCATCATCACGCCCCGCACGGCCACGACCACGGCCCGGCGGAGGAGCACAAGGCGCGAGCGCCGGTGCATGTCAGCACCTTCATCGTGACGTGCTCGGACAGCCGCGACGCGGCGCGCGATGAAAGTGGCCGGGTCCTGCGCGAGGGCCTGGAGGCGGCGGGCCACGGCATCGCGGGCACCGTCGTGGTGAAGGATGACCCGGAAGCCATTCGCGGCGCGCTGGAAACCGCGCGCGAGGCGGGGGCCCGGGCCGTGCTGTTCACCGGCGGCACCGGCATTGGCCGACGCGACTGCACGGTGGAGACGCTGCGTCCGCTGTTCGAGAAGGAGCTGCCAGGGTTCGGCGAGCTCTTCCGGATGCTGTCCTACCGTCAGGTGGGGAGCGCGGCGATGATGTCCCGCGCCACGGCGGGCACCTGCCAGGGGATGATTCTCTTCGCGCTGCCGGGCTCGCCCAAGGCCGTGCGGCTCGCGCTGGAGGCGCTCATCCTCCCCGAGCTGGGCCACGCGGTGCGTGAGCTGTCTCGTTAGCGTCCACGCCGCGCTTGTCTCAATCCATGAGAATGGCTGAGGCTGGCGTGTTTCGTCGCGAGCAATGTCCCCTGTTTTCGCCGGAAGTGTAAGTTGACGGCGAAGGCGGGGATTTCTCTCCCTGCCATCTCAACCGCACGTCCCCGCATGGCAGTGGAGAAACGTATGAACATGAAGCGCCTCGCTTCAGTCCTCCTGGTGCTCTGTAGTGTCTCGGCGTTCGCGAAGGCGCCCCCGTCGCAGGCTCCCGACCCCGAGGTGTGGATCACCCTCGGCTCCGATGCCCTCGAACACGTCAACGCCGCCTTCGCCAGCGCCGGGCATGCGGCGCCTTCGATGAGCGGGCAGAAGGCGGACGTCACCGCGCTGCGCGTGCGGGAGTCCCAGCTCAACCTCATCTCGCGGATGATGCACGAGAAGCTCAACCGCTGCGGTGGCTTCATCTACCACGACACGGAAGCCGCCGCGCTCGCCGCCCTGGACCCGTCAGCCGCGGCGAAGGCCGCCAAGGCCACGGCCGTCACGTACAGCCTCGACAACGCGTCGACGGTCAACGCGTTGCAAGCGGGGGTTCAGGAGCTGGCCATCCGAGGGGTCATCGACCACCTGTCCAGCTACGCGACGCGCTACTACACGTCGACGACGGGCGTGACGTCCGCCAACTGGCTGAAGGGGTACTGGGAGTCGCTGGTTCCGGCGACGCGCTCCGACGTCACCGTCGAGTTCTTCAACCACGCCTCGTGGGCGCAGCCCTCCGTCATCTTGACCATCACCGGCACGACCCTGTCGGAAGAGGTCGTCGTGCTCGGTGGCCACCTGGACTCCACCAGCAGCGGCAGCACGGCGCCCGGCGCGGACGACGATGCCTCGGGCATCGCCACGCTCACCGAGGTGATTCGCGTGGCCATGCTCCAGAACTACCGCCCGGAGCGCACCGTGAAGTTCATGGCCTATGCGGCCGAGGAAGTGGGCCTGCGTGGCTCCTCGGCGATCGCCACGAAGTACGCCGCGGATGACATCGACGTGGTGGGTGTGCTGCAGCTCGACATGACGAACTACCAGGAGCGGTCGGACGTCGACGTGGCCCTGGTGAGCGACCGGACGAACGCGGCGCAGAACACCTTCGTCACCAGCCTCATCGACACGTATCAGCCCGAGCTGGAGTGGACCACGACGATGTGTGGCTACGCGTGCTCGGACCACGCGTCATGGACGAGCGCGGGCTTCGCGGCCTCGATGCCCTTCGAGGGGCCGCTGAACAACTCCAACCCGTACATCCACACCGTCAATGACACGCTCCACAACAGCGGGGGCGACGCCCGCCACGCGCTCAAGTTCGCGAAGCTGGCCGCCGCGTACGTGGCGGAGCTGGCCAAGGGTGGGGTGGTCATTGACGAGACGCCGCCGGAGGTCGCCATCACCGCTCCCGCCGCCGGCAGCACGGTGTCTGGCGTGACGACTGTCACGGCTTCCGCCACGGATGCTTCCGGCGTGAACCGCGTGGAGTTCTTCGTGGATGGCGAACTGAAGGCGACGGACACCACCGCGCCGTACGCGTTCGACTGGGACACGGCCGCGGTGCCCAACGGCAGCCACGCCGTGACGGCGCGGGCGGTTGACCTCGTGGGCGTCGCGGCGACCAGCAGCGCGGTGACCGTGACGGTGAGCAACGCGACCAGCACGGCTGGCTTCGACCCCATCCTGAGGGCGCCGCGGTGTGCCTCGGTCTCCAACGCGTGTGACTCCGGCACGCTGCTCAACGGCCGCGGCGGCTTCGTCGGGCCCGAGGTGAACGCGTCGAACACCCTCAAGAACTCCTGCAGGGACGGCTTGTCGGGCACGCACCTGGTGGACCAGTCGAACGAGCGCATCGTGGTGTCCACCGTGGACGAAACGGCGTTCGCGCCGGGCAAGCTGGTGCGCGTCGACGCGACGGTCTTCGCCTACAACAAGATCAACGACAAGCTGGACCTGTTCTACACGACCGACGCCAACAACCCCGCCTGGCAGCACATCGCCACGCTGCCCGTCCCGTCCAAGGGCCTCCACACGTTGTCCGCCACCTACACGCTGCCGGAGGGCACCGTCGTCCATGCCGTGCGCGCGGTCTTCCGCAACCGCGGAAGCACGACGCCTTGCATGGAGGGCAACTACAACGACCACGACGACCTCATCTTCGCCGTGCAGCCGTCCGCGTTGCTGCGTTAACGCTCCGGGTGCGTCGGGTCTCCAGGCCGCGTCGCTGCCTGGGCCTGGAGACCTCTGACGGAGCGCGCACCTTGAGCCACCCCACGCGCGTCGATAGGGTGCGCGCATGCGAACCGTGGATGAGTGGAAGGCGGCGCTGCGCTCCGCATTGAAGGATGCCATGCGCGCGCGGAGTACACAGGCGGCGGCGGTGCTTCGCGAGACGCTCGCGGCCATCGACAACGCGGAGGCACCGGACCTGCGCGTGGCACCCGCCGCCGTGGGTGACGGGTTCGCTGGAAGCGCGGGTGGACTGGGGAGTGGTGAAGTGCCCCGGCTGGCGCTGACGCCGGAGGCCGTGCAGGCCGTCGTCGACCGCGAGCTTCAAGAGCGGCGGGACGCGGTGGCGCTCTACGAGAAGCTCGGGAAGCATGACGAGGCGAGTGCCGTGAAGGCACAGCTGGACGTGCTGCTGGCGCTTTGAGGGAAGACGGGACGGCGGCCCGCCGTTCCTGCACCATGTGGGAGTCCCCGTCGTGACACCGCGCTCGAGGAGCCGCACCGTCTTGGCCACCACCGGGCTTTCCCCGCGAGCCGCCGAGCACCTCCGGCCCCGGCTGGAGGCCGTGCTGACGTCCACCGACGCGCGGGCCCGCATCGCGTTTGATCCGGTGGAGTTCCCACATCGCTACCAGGACGCGCGAGACATCGAGGTCAGCGCGCTGCTGGCGGCCGGGTTGGCATACGGCCGCGCGGACCTGTTCCGTCCCAAGGTGGACGCGCTGCTGCGCCGCATGGGGCCATCTCCCGCCGCCTTCGCCGCGGCGCTCGACGTGGCGGGGGCGCGGGCGCTGCTTGAAGGCTTCGTGTACCGCTTCAACGTGGGCACGGACGTGGCGGTGCTCCTGCTGGGCATGGGCCGCGTGCTGCGGGAGCTGGGCAGCCTGGAGGCGCTGTTCCTCCAGGGACTCCAGACGCGTGACACCCTGCACGGCGCGCTGGACCACTTCACGACGGGCCTGCGCGCCATCCCCATGGACGCCCTGCGAAAGGCCCTGGGGCCGGAGCGCGGGCTGAATCACCTGCTGCCCTCGCCGCTGGGCGGGGGGGCGGCCAAGCGACTCAACCTCTACCTCCGGTGGATGGTGCGGGGGCCGGACACCGTGGACTTCGGCATCTGGAAGCGCGTGCCACCTTCCGCGCTCCTGATTCCCCTGGACACCCACCTGGGTCGCATCTCGCGGCACCTGGGATTGACCCGCCGCAATGATTTGACGTGGCGCACGGCGGAGGAGGTGACCGCCGCGTTGCGCGTGTTGGACCCGGCAGACCCCGTCCGTTACGACTTCGCCCTGTGTCACTACGGCATGAGTGGGGCCTGCCCCGCCCAACCCGTGGCGGAGAATTGCGGCCGCTGCCCGCTGCTGCAGGCGTGCGCCGTGGGGCCTCAGGTGGTGGCGACGGCGACCCGCCGGGTCCCGGGAACCACCGCTCGGAAGGGCAGAGAACTGTCGGCGACGCGACGACGTTGACCGTGGAGCGCGCGGGCGCTGCAATGGGCGCGTGGCTCCGGCTCCCGCGCGCGGAACCCGGGGCTCATGGGGCCGGAGGATTGACGCCGTGTTTGTGACGCTGGTGGCATTACCTCCCGAGGTGTCGGAGGAGGTCGAGCGAGGGATTCTCGAGTCCGACACGGGACGGAACTGCCAGATTTTGCGTGTGCCCCTGGCGGGGACGTTGCCCGCGGCCATCTCCGAGGGACTCATCGTCCTGTGGGACGACGGGGGCCTCTTGTCGGAGCTGTGCACGAGCTGTCAGCGGTTGAATGCCCTGCGCGGGGTGCCCCGCACGCACCTGGTCGTGCTCACGAACCGCGCGCCCGTGGAAGCCGACGCGCTGGCCGAAGCCGGCGCGGATGAGTGCCTGCCCGCGCCCGGGACACACTGGGGCGTGCGGCTCGCGAGCCTGCGCCGGCGCCTGTGGGCGCTGTCGGAGGGGGACGCCACGCCCACGCCGAGCCTCCACGAGGTCACGGACCGCGCGCGGCTGGAGTCGCAGTGGGTGCTGGCGGACCGGATGGCGTCGATTGGCACGCTCGCCGCGGGCGTCGCGCACGAAATCAACAACCCCCTGTCCTACGTCAGCTCCAACCTCTCGTACCTGCGTGAGCTGCTCTCCCAGCCGGAGCTGTCTCACGACCAGCTCATGGAGCTGCGTGAGGTGGTGGCGGAGGCCCAGGAAGGCGCTGGCCGCGTCAGCGCGATTGTCCGCGACCTGCGCACCTTCTCCCGCGCGGATGAGGAGCTGCACGGCCCGGTGGACATGGTGCATGTGGTGGACGGCGCGCTGCGGCTGCTCCGCAACCAGTTGGGGTTGGTCGCCCGGCTGACGTGCACGCTGGAGCCGGTGCTGCCCGTTCATGGCAACGAAGCGCGCCTCACCCAGATTGTCGTGAACCTGCTGTTGAACGCGCTCCAGGCGCTGCCGGACCGTGCGCCCGAGGAGAACCGGCTGCGGGTGTCCCTGCGCGCCAGCAGCAGCCGGCACGTGGAGCTGGAGGTCTCCGACAACGGGCACGGCATGGCGCCGGACGTGCAGCGCCGCATCTTCGACCCGTTCTTCTCCACCCGTCCCGTCGGAGAGGGCACGGGGCTGGGGCTGTCCATCAGCCTCACGCTGGTGCAGGCCATGGGGGGACGCATCGAGGTCTCCAGCGCGCCCGGCTGGGGCAGCACCTTCCGCATCGTCCTTCCCACGCAGGCCGCGGGCCAGACGGAGGGCGCGGCGTCAGCGCAGCTGCTGGAGCCAGCGGTCGCTCGCATCCGCCGGCGGCTGCTGCTCATCGATGACGAGCCCTCCGTGGGCAACTCGGTGAGCCGGCTGGTGCGTGACGTGTATGAGATTCACGTCGTCCAGGACGCGCGCGAGGCCCTGCGCTTGCTCTCCATGGGGGAGCGGTTCGATGCCATCCTGTGCGACGTGATGATGCCGGGCATGAGCGGGCTGGACTTCGTGGTGGAGCTGGAGCGGCTGGCGCCAGACCTCGCGCTGCGCACCGGGCTGATGACGGGGGGCGCCTTCACCGCGCAGGCGCGTGAGTTCGTGGGCCGCCGCACGCGCGGGCTGCTGGAGAAGCCCTTCGAGCGCGAGCGCCTGTGCACCTTCGTGGAGCACCTCTTCCAATGAGCCGGTTGGTGCGGCGGAGCCTGGCGGCGTCGCTGGTGGCGCTGCTGGCCGCGGGCCTGTGGGTGGTGCCGGGGTGGCTGCGGGGCCTGTCGCTGGTGGTGCGCGCGGCGGGCATGCAGGGCCGCGTGGAGACGGCGCTCGCGGACTGGCGCACCGTCCCCTTCGACGTGAGTGACATTCAGGTGCCCACGCGTCACGGCTCGGTGCGTGCCCGGCTGTACCGGCCGTTGACGCAGCGCGGGCGCACGGTGGTGCTGACCTCGGGCGTCCACGCGGATGGCATCGACGAGCCTCGGCTGGTGACGCTGGCGGAGGACCTGGCCATGGGCGGCCAGCCGGTGCTCACCCCGGAGCCGCCGGACCTGCTGCGCTACGAAATCACGCCGCGCCTGCCGGACATCATCGAAGACGCCGCCGTGTGGGCCGCGTCGCAAGCGGACCTGTCGCCCGGCGGGAAGGTGAACCTGTTCGGCATCAGCTTCTCCGGCGGCCTGTCCGTGGTGGCGGCGGGACGACCCGCCTTGAAGGACAGGGTTGCGGCCACGCTCTCCTTCGGCGGGCATGGGGACTTGCCGCGCGTGCTCACCTTCCTGTGCTCGGGCGAGCTGCCGGACGGAAGTCATCTGGCCCCGCATGACTATGGCGTGGTCATCATTCTGCTCAACGTGGCGGAGAAGCTGGTGCCGGCCGAGCAGGTGGAGCCCCTCCGCGCTGGCATCCGGACCTTCCTGCGCGCATCGCATCAGGCCATGGTGGATGGCCGCCTCGCGGCGGAGACGTTCGCCAGGGCGCGCGAGCTCCAGGCGGAGCTGCCCGAGCCGGCGGCCACGTTGATGGGCTACGTGAACGCGCGCGACGTGGCGGCGCTGGGCCCACGCTTGCTGCCCTTCGTGAAGACCTTCGCCGCGGACCCGGCGCTGTCACCGGAGCGCTCGCCGCCGCCCACCGCGCCTGTCTTCCTGCTGCACGGCGCGGGGGACACGGTGATTCCCGCCATGGAGTCCCGCCGGCTGGCCGCGGCCCTGAGCCCCCACACCGAGGTCCACGCGCTGGCCACGCCGCTCATCACCCATGCGGAGATGGATGGGCCGCAGGCGCTGATGGACGTGTGGCGGCTGGTGCGCTTCTGGGCGGACCTGCTCGACGCCTGAGTGGAGCCTTCCTCAGCTTCGCGAGGCGATGCTCGCGGCGGTGCGCACGCCGCCCACCGCGGTGGCCAGGGTGCTCTGGCCGGGGAACACCGAGTCCCCCACCAGCCACAGTCCCTCCCGGACGTGGAAGGGGCCCAGGTGCCGGTAGTTCTCCAGGCCCGCGCGCCGGGGCACGCCGCCCACCGCGCCCGCGTCGCGCTGCGTGAAGCGCTGATACGTGCGGGGGGAGGCCGTCATCGCGTGCGTCTGACCCTCCAGCCACTCCGGCGCGAGCCGCCGCAGCCCCTGGTCCATCCGCGCCTGGATGCGCTCCACGTAGCCACGTTGTGCCTCCACGGGGAGCCCGGAGAGCGTCGTCAATGGCACATGGGTGGACACCGTCACGGTGCGGTGGCCCGGTGGCGCTCGGCCCATGTCGGCCTCGCCGCTGATGGACATGAACAGGTGGTTGCCTTCGATGAACGGCGCGGCCGGGTCCTCCACCAGCTCCAGATGATGCGCGTGTCCAGCCGCCCCGTCGGGTGCGCGCACCACCAGGTATCGCATCGCCGCACCCCAGCCGGACTCGACGCGCTGGGACAGCCTGTCCAAGCGGGGCATCGTCTCCAGGGGAACGCCCAGCAGCCGGCTCAAGCTCCGCGGCAGCACGTTGGCCACCACGTGCCGTGTCCGCAGCTCGCCTCGGCGCGCGCTCACGCTCCATCCTCCGGCGACCGGCGTCACGGCCTTCACCCGGTTGGCCAGCAGGATGGTGCCTCCCTGGGCCTCCACCGCGCCCGTCAGGGCCCGCGCGAGCTGACCGATGCCGCCCCGGACGTGGCCCGTGCCGCGCCAGTAGTAGTCCATGGCGGCCAGGGCGAAGAGGGCCTCCGCCTCGGCCGCGCTGCACTGGACGGTAATCTGGCAGAGCGCGTCCAGGTACGTGCGCAGCGGCGCGAACGCCGTCAGCCCCAGGTGCTCCAGCACCGCGCCCAGGGGGCGTCCCAGCCACCGCAGCAGCGGGGGATACTGGAGCGCCCGGCCCGCGTGGCGCAGCAGGGCGCGCACGTCCAACGGGGGCAGCAGCGTCGGGTCATCGAAGAGGGGCCACAGGGCGCCGGCCACCTGCGCCTGGAGCGCGAAGAGGCGCCGCACCGCGGGCGCGGGGGCATGGGGCAGGGCGCACAGGGTTTCGATGAAGCGCTCGCGGTCCCGGTACACGGCAAGCCGCGAGGTGGAGGTCCGCAGCTCCACCACGGGGTCCAGCCACTCCACCGTGACGGGCAGGGCGAGCTCCCGAATCCACCGGCCGAAGAGCTGGTGCGGCTCGAAGCCCGAGAAGAGCGTGGCCCCTGCTTCGAAGGCATGGCCGCCCCGCTGGAAGGTGCTGGCGCAGCCGCCGGGGTAGTTCAGCGACTCGCACAGCGCCACGCGAGCGCCTCGCCGCGTCAGCTCCAGCGCGGTGGCCAGTCCGCCAAACCCCGCGCCCACCACCACCGCGTCGTACCAGGTGCTCGGCATCGTCCCTGCCCCGAAACCCGGGGCGGCTTGGAGGACGGCCGGGAAGACCGTGCCCTCGCCGCCCGGAACCGCGACCCGGGTGGGGCGCGGCGCTTGGGTCCTAACGAAGGCGCGCCGGCCACGCGAGCCCTTTCAGGCCACTTCCGGAGTGCTTGCCTGGCGGTGGACATCTCCCAGGCGAGGGGGCTCGGGATGTGTCGATGTGTTTCGAGGCTCCGGATGGAGGAACTCCCGGGCGTAGACTGGAGGCCGTTGTCCTCGCATCCTTCGAAGGGGCCCTCGCGCGTGCGTCCATTCTTCATCGTCCTCGGCTGTTCCTTCGTCCTGGGTTGCGCGTCCACGCCGAAGCCCGTCCCAGCAGCGCCCCCCGAGGCCGCCGAGACGTCCCAGGCGGAGGACGGGACGCCGCGGTACCTCTCGCCCTCCGAAATCATGAAGGTGCTGGAGGACTCCAAGGTCGCCTACCGGGTCGACGGCAAGGACTCACCTCCGGGCGGGTGGGGCGACCAGCTATGGCCTCAGCGCGTGGCCCTGATTGACGTCCCCCAGGTGGTGGTGGAGGACGGCCGCCGCACCATTCGCGAGTGGCCCACCCCCGCCGGGCTGAAGGCCCTGCTCGATGAGGCCGAGCCCCACTTCCAGGCGAAGCGCTACGCCGAGGCCGCGAAGCTGTACGCCCAGGCCACCGAGCTGTGCCCCGAGTGCTACGTGGCGTGGGTCTTCCGGGGGGACGCGGACTACTTCGCCGGAGACGCGGCCACCGCGCTTGCGCACTACGTCCGCGCCACCACCCTCAACCCCTATGACCACCGTGCCTGGTTCTTCCAGGGCAACGCCCTGGCGAAGCTGGGGCGCTTCGAGGAGGCGCTGGAGGCCTGGGCGCAGTGTCTGTCGCTGAGCCCGCGCTACCCCGTCATCCGCCAGTTCTTCCGCACCAACGCGCACCTGGGCCTGATCATCCGCGGTGACACCATTGTCCCGCGCGGGTACGCCGAGCGCGACGCGGAGGGCGTCTCCATCCAGTTCGACCCCAACCACGACCCGTCCTGGCTGGCGTTCGCCAACTGCAAGGCCCTGTGGCTGGGCGAGCCGTCCCACCGGGAGCGGATGACGGGCTCCACCGAAGAGCAGTTCACCTCCGTGGAGGAGATGGAGTGCCTGGCCTCGGCGCTGGCGGTCCATGAGAGCCAGAAGGCGGAGGGCAAGACGGACGCCTCGGACCCCACGCTGGACCGCCTCTTCGCCATCGCCCAGGAGGGGCTGCTGCTGGAGGCGGTGTTGTTCGAGGTGGGCGCGCGCGTCCACCCTCAAATCACGCTCACCCTGGAGGATGCGCTCCGCCAGCGCCTCAAGAAGTACGTCCTGACGCACGTCCTGGTGCCGGCGGGAGGCCATGGGGGCTGAGCCGCCCTACCGGGGCAGCTTGAGCCGCAGGGTGAACACGTAGGACACGCTCACCGTCCGGCCCTGGTACTGCACCGGGGTGTAGCGACGGCCGTGCAGCGCGTCGAGCACGGACTCATTCATGTGCGGCAGGCCCTTGATGATGCGGCAGTCCGTCACGTCGCCGCGCACCGTGATGACGCACTTGGCGGTCATGGTGCCCTCCACGCGGGCGGCGATGGCCTGGTGCGTGTACTCGATGCCCGGGCCGCCCATCAGCCTGGGCAGTGTCATGCTCGCTCCGAAGGGGAGGATGTCGGTGCCCGTGCTCTCCTGCCCGGGGCTCAAGCCGGGCACGAATGGCACGCCAATCACGTCGCTGTCCTCGTAGCCCTCCGGGTGTCCGCCCGGCACGCCATCCCCCGGGTTCGCCAGCTCGTCCGTCGCGGTGCTGGTGTCGGTGCTCGCCACCGCCTCCACCGGCTTGGGCGGCGCGTCCACCACCGGCGGCGGGACCCGCGCGGGCACGCGGTCCCGGTTGCGTGGACGCGGGCGCGGCGCGACGGCGGCCTTCGGCTGCGCGGGGGCGGGGGAGCCCTTCGCCACGCGCGGGGGCTGCGCCACCCGGAGCACCAGCTCCTTCGGCTCCGGAGGCTCGCTCGGCCCCGGCGGCCTCGCGGAGATGAAGAGCACCGCCCCGAACAGGGCCGCATGCAGGGCGATGGACACCCACACGCCCGTGCCAAGACGTCCAGCCCGCTGCCGCTCGATGACCGACTTGAACATTCCGGATGCCTCCCTCTGCGTCAGGCGCTCCCGGTGACGGCCGTGCGAGACGGGCGGCACCGACGGGGACGGGTGGTTGCGGAGCGCCCTGTCCACGCAAGAGTCAACCTACGGAGTCGGCTTCTTCGAATGGCGGTGGGTCGGCCATCGCTTCGTCATGGTTGTGTCATGACGAAGCGACCTCCATGCGGTAGCCCACGCCCCGGATGGTGTGGATGGAGAAGCCGGAGGTGCTCGTCCACCCCAGCTTCTTCTTCAGGCTGGAGACGAAGTTGTCCACCGTGCGTGGGTCCACCACCACGTCGCGGCCCCAGACGGCGTCCAGGATTTCGCCTCGGGGCAGGGCCCTGTCCCGGTGCCGCAGCAGGAAGGCCAGCAGGTCGAACTCCGTGCGCGTCAGCTCCACCCCCGAACCGTCCGCGCGCGACACCTGCCGCCGGCCCAGGTCCAGGGTGAAGCCGCTGAAGCCCAGCTGCTCCGGCGGCGCCGTGCCGGAGCGGCGCACCAGGGCGCGCACCCGGGCCAGCAGTTCCCGCAGCCGGTAGGGCTTGGTGAGGTAGTCCTGCGCGCCCACCTCGAAGCCCTTGAGGATGTCGTCCTCCAGCGAGCGCGCGGTGAGCATCAGCACCATGCTCTTGTTGCCCTGCGTCCGCAGCCGGCGGCAGAAGCTGTAGCCGTCCTCGCCGGGCAGCATGACGTCCAGGATGAGCAGGTCGAACACCCGCTCTTGCAGCAGCCGCTCCGCGTCGCGGGTGCTGGGGGCCTCGGCGACGAGGTAGCCCTCGTCCCGCAGGTTGTCCCGGAGGCCGACGCGCAGGTGGGCGTCGTCCTCGACGATGAGGATGGAGGGACGCGAGGGAGGGGAGGAGGTGGCGGTGTTCATCGAGCGGGCTCGTTGAATATCAGCGCGAAGGTGGTTCCGTCGGGCCCCGAGGAGGCCACCTGGATGTCACCCCGGTGCAGCTTCATGATTTTGCGGCACAGGGCAAGGCCCAGCCCGCTGCCATGGACCTCCGTCCCGGGCACCGTCAGCCGGTAGAAGTCCAGGAAGGCGTTCTCCCACTCGGACTCGGGGATGCCGACGCCGTTGTCCTGGAAGAGCACCGTGCAGCCGTAGCCGGGTATCACCTGCGCGCGGATGGAGATTTCGACGGGGCTCCTGCGGTTGTAGGCACACGCGTTGCGTCCCAGGTTGGAGAGCAGCATCCGCAGCAGGCCCGGGTCCGCTTCCAGCTCCACGCCTTCCAAGTCGGAGGTGATGTGGACGGGGACGTTGGTGGCGCTGGCCAGGTCGTCGCGCAGCGGGTGGATGAGCTCCTCCAACCGCACGCGCGAGGTCCGCAGCGTCCAGCGGCCCTTGTCGATGCGGTTGAACGACAGGATGTTCTCCACCAGGAAGTGCAGCCCATCCGCGGCCTGGACGATGCGCGCCGGGTAGTCACGCACCTCCGGCGCCTGCGCCAGCTTCCGCTCCAGCGTCTCGCCCAGCAGGCGGATGGAGGCCAGGGGCGTGCGCAGCTCGTGGGAGACGGTGGCCACGAAGTCGCTCTTGAGCTCCAGGAAGCGGTACTTGCGCTGCTGGGCCACCACCGCGAGCGCGACGATGGCCACCGCGAGCCCGCCGCACACGGCCACCAGCAGCGTCTTCAGCCCATGGCGCGCGTCGATGTCCGCCTCCTGCCGCGCCCACTGCGGCATGTCCACCGCCAGCTTCAGCGTGCTCAGGGGGAGGACGGCGCCGCCCGCGCGCAGCCGCAGGCGCCCCGTGGCGTCGAAGAGCCCGCGCGCCTGCAGGTCCCGGGTGATGGGCTGGAGCATCGCCTCCAGGTCCACCGCGACGCCGTACACCGCCTCGCCGCGCAGCGCCACGTACCAGGACTCGCCCAGGAGGGTGGGCTCGTCGAGCTCCTCGGGAATCACCAGCATGCCCGCGCCCGCTTCGCCCGCCCGGGCCAGGAAGTCGCCCGTGGGCTCGCCCAGCGCGGCGCTCACCCGGACGATGCGCGCATGGAGGAAGTCGAAGTCCGCCTGCGTGAAGCGTGAACGCTCGCGCAGCACGTCCCGTTGCAGCCCCGACGCCCGGGCGAAGCCGCCCAGGTCCTCCGGGAGTCCCTCGCGCAGCAGGGCCCGCACCAGCGGCGTGGTGGCGGCGCCGCGATGAAGGCGCTCCACCACCAGCAGCAGGAAGGGCAGCTCCTGCTCGGGGGGCAGCCGGTTCGCCGCGTGGTAGCGCAGCAGCTCCTCCACGCGGGTCGCCGCGCCCCGCGCGTCCTGGGCCGCCAGCGCCGCCTCCACCGCGCGCAGCCGCGTGAGGCGCGGCTCCCATGCCCTGGAGGGCGCGCCGTCCTTCAGCCGCGCGCGCAGCAGGGCGTGCACGTCCTTCGCGGGCGTCCCGGTGCCCGGCATGGGGAGGGTGAGGCGCGGCAGGAACTGGTAGCCGCGGAAGTTGAGGTAGTAGCCCTCGCCGGGCTCGAGCGGGTCTCCCACGGCGGCGTGGAGGGTGGGGATGCGCTCGTCGAGCCGCTTCGCCAGGTTCTGCCGCAGGGCCTCTTCGGCCGCGTGAGCCAGCGCGTCCCGGCGCGAGCGCAGCTGCGCGTGGGCGTCATCACGCTCCTGGCTGAAGATGCGCTGGAGGCTGAACAGCCCCCAGCCCAGGGCCAGGAGGCCACAACCCAGGGCGACGAGCGTAGGAAGGAGCCGGCGCAGCATGTGGAGCCGCCGCTGACTATCGCACAGCCGCCTTCCCGCAGAGGCTTTTCACTTCAGCCTCCTGGCGGGGGCGAGTGTCCTGGGCAGGTGAACGGGCGGACTTCGGGTCCACGTCCGGACAGCCCCCGCGCCGCGCGGCTGGCGTGGGAAGCCCCCACCGGGGAGGTTGGGGACGGAGGTTCACGCATGCGCGTCGTGTTTCCCTTGTCACGGCCCTGGCCGGGGGGGCCGGTGGTGCTCTGGGGTGGAGCGCTTCCGGCGGGCAGTCTGAAGTACCTGACGTTCTCCCATCACCTCGAGTCCGCGCCCGCGGAGACGAAGGGCCTGGTGGAGCTGTCGGGGGCGTCGTCGGCGCTGGCGCTGGACGCGCTGGGCCGCGAGCGCGGGCTGCCGGTGGTGGCCCTCACGGACACGATGGGCACCGCGTACCTGCGAGCCAACGGCTTCGGTGGGGAGGTGCGCACCGTGCACGGCTTCACCCAGGCCTGGGAGCTGGCGCTGGACTACGAGCGCCAGGGCTGGTTCTGGCCCCGGCAGCTCGCCAATGGCGCGCTGGTGGAGAGCGTGGAGTCGTGGACCACGCGGCTGCTCGACGTCATCCGGGACGTGTATCCCGCCGTGCGCTGCGTGGTGTGTGGCTTCGGCACGGGCGCCACCGTCGCGGGGCTGTACCGGCCCTTCTCCGCCGCGGGCTACGAGGTGGTGGGCCTGCAACCCGCGCCCGGCAGGACGATGCCCGGCTGGCGGCGCTGGGCCGAGCAGAGCCTGGGCTCCAAGGACCTCTTCTACCCCTACCGCGAGGATGTGCCGCTGGAGACGGCGGAGGAGAAGGCGGTGGACTCGCTCGCCGCGCTGCTGGCCTGGGCGCGCTCGGAGCGGCGTCCGGAGGAGGTGCTCGTCATCTCCCACAACGCGAGGCCCCCGTTCGAATGACGGGGGCCGTCGTCACGGCGCGGCGCTTCAGCGGCCCTGGCCGCCACGCTGACCGCCCGGGGGGCCCCCCACGCGGCGATCTCCGCGGCGCAGCGTCTGGTACTGGGCGCGCTGGGCCTCGTCGAGGAGGGCGTTCATCTCCTGGTCGGTCTGCTGGCTCTCCGTGCGCAGCGCCTGGCGCATGTCGCGCATGGACTTCGTGCCGGCGCGGACCTCATCCATGAGCGCCTGGCGCTTGGTGGCCTCGGCCTCCATCCGGCGCGTCAGCGTCTGCTCCTGGGTGTAGTTCAGCCGCGCGTCGGTGACGAACTTGCGCACGCGCTCCTGCTGCTGCGCCTGCTGCTGGATTTGCGCCTGCTGCCACTGCTGCTGGCGCTGGGCGCGCTGCTCGTTGCGCATCTCATCCTGGACGTTGCGCACCGCGTCCTTGAGGTAGTCGCGGCCACCCGCGGAGTTCAGCGCTTCGCCGGCGACCATGCCGTGCACCTCGGCGCGCAGCTGCTCCACCTCCGCCGCGAGCGCCGCGGGCGGCGGCGAGGCCACCACCTTCCCATCCGCTGTCAGCGTGGGGCGCCGCTCCACCTCCATCAGCCGGCGGGACAGGCTGATGGACGTGTCCTCCAGGGCCTTCATCCGGCGCTCCAGGCTGATGACGTCCGCGGCGACGCTGGTGGGCAGCTCCGGCGGAGGGGACGGGGCCGGAGCCTGCACCGTCTCACGTGGACTCCAGAGGGCCACCACGAGCGCCGTGGCGGCAAGGAAGAGGGCGGCAATGCTGGCGAGCTTGTTCACGTCTACTCCGACGGAGGCTGGGGCGGCTTATTCCATATCAGGTGCCGTCCAGCCCTGTCCGCCCACCCGTCGGGGGCAAATCCCCTGGGGCCGGGCCCGGTTCGCCCGCCCGGGTGCCCGCTCCCCAGCCGCCCGGGGGGGCCCCGGGCAGCGGCGGCTTGGGCGCGAAGCCTACTCCGCGCGCAGGGACACCGACGGCGGGACGCGGCTGGCGCGCAGCGCGGGCAGCCAGCAAGCGAGGAGGGAGATGACCGACAGCGCCAGGGCCACGCCCAGGAAGATGTCCGGGTCGAAGGGACTGACGCCGTACAGCGTCGCCGCCATGAGGCGGGTGCAGCCGAAGGCCGCGATGAGCCCCACGCCCACGCCCGCCGCCGTCAACCGCAGGCCCTGGCCGAGCACCAACCCCAGCACCTGCCGCGGGTGGGCCCCCAGCGCCATCCGGATGCCCAGCTCCCGCGTCCGTTGGCCCACCGAATACGCCAGCACGCCGTAGACGCCGACGCTGGCCAGGAGGACGGCGAGCACGGCGAAGGCCGCCAGCAGCCGCGTGGCGGCCTTGGGGCGGAGCAGGATTTCCTCCACCCGCTCGGTGAAGGGGCGCAAGTCGTAGAGGGGCTGCTCTGCGTCCATCGCCTTCACCTCCTCGCGCAGCGCGGCCAGCGCCGAGGCGGGTGAGCCCTGGGTGCGCACCAGCATCGTCATGGCTCGCAGGGGATATTGGGCGTAGGGCATGTAGGTTTCGGGCTGGGCCGGCTGGGTGAGCGTCTCATGGCGGACGTCCTCCACCACGCCGACGATTTCCCGGAAGGGTTGCGCGTCATCCCAGCCCAGCCGCACCCGCCGGCCCAGGGCCTCCCCTCCACCGAGGAACTTCCGAACGAAGGCCTCATTGACGATGATGACCGGTGCGCTCTTCTCCGTGTCCTGGGTGCCGAAGTCGCGGCCCTGTCGCACGCCAATGCGCATCGCGGAGAGGTAGCCGGGTGAGGCCACCCGGAAGTCCGTGTAGTAGCGCTCACCGGGCGAGGTTGCGCTCCCCTCCAACTCGAAGTCGCCCGCCGAGCTCGAGCCTCCCAGCGGCGCGTCGTTGACGAAGCCCACCGCCTCCACGCCCGGACGCGCCCTCAGCCGCTCCGCGACGCCGTCAAAGAAGGCCCGCTTGCGCATGTCTTCCTGGTACGCGTCGGGGGACAGCGTCAAGCGCGCGGCGACGACGCCCGTCGCGTCGAAGCCCGGGTCCACCGCCTGGACGTTCTGCAGCGAGCGCACGATGAGGCCCGTGCCCACCATCAGCACCAGCGCGAGCGCGAGCTGCACCATGACGAGCGCGCTTCGCAGCGGATGTCCGGCGCGCGCGCCCACGGCGTTGCCGGACTGCCGCAGCAAGGGCAGCACGTTCATCCCCGAGGCATGCAGCGCGGGCGCCATGCCGAAGAGCAGGCCGGTGCCCACCGACAGCAGCACGCTGAAGCCCAGGACGGTGCCGTTGAGCTCCAGCGGCGCCCCGCGCAGCATGCTGGCCGGCAGCAGCGTGCGCACCAGCTCCTGGCCCCACAGCATCAGCAGGACCCCCAGCACGCCGCCCAAGAGGGACAGGAGCACGCTCTCCACAAGGGACTGCTGGAGCCTTCGTCCCCGGCTGGCGCCCAGCGCCGCCCGGATGGCGCCATCCCGCTGCCGGGACAACGTCCGCACCAGCATGAGGTTGGCCACGTTGGCGCACGCGATGAGCAGCACGAAGCCCACCGCCGCCCACAGCATCCACAGCACGTCCCGCGTGTTGGCCGTGAGGTGGTCCTGCCAGCCCGTCACCCGCACGGAGTGGGGCGCTTGCCCTGGCTCGGGATGGCCAATGGCTTGCGCCGCGCGCTCCAGGTCCGCCCGGGCCGCCTCCAGCGAGGTGCCCGGTGCCAGCCGCCCCAGCACCGAATGGTAGTGGTTGCCGTGGCGCTGCGGGTCCTGCCACTCGGGAACCCAAAGGTCCGTGTCCTCGGAGAACTCCGGGAACGAGAAGGACTCCGGCAGCACGCCCACCACCGTGTGGCTCCGGCCGTTGAGCAGCAGCGCCTGGCCCACCACGTCCGGTGCGCCCCCGAGCGCCCGCTGCCAGTAGCCATGGCTCACCAGCACCGCGGAGGTGTCGCCCCCAGGCGGGGCGTCCTCTTCGCGGAAGTCACGCCCCTGCGTGGGGTGGACCCCCAGCACGGAGAAGAAGTTGGGGGTGATGCGCCCCGCCCGCACCCGCTCGGGTTCGTCCGTGCCCGTCCGGTTGAGGTTGATGCGCCCGAAGCCCGCCAGCTGGCTGAAGCCCTTTGAGTGCTCCCGCCAGCCGAGCAGCTCTGGCGGTGACACGGAGGCGTGGGTCACCGACTCCTGCACGCACCAGATGCGCACCAGCGAATCGGGCGACGGAAAGGGCAGGGGCCGCAGCAGCATGGCGTGGATGGCGCTGAACAGGACGGCGTTCGCCCCGATGACCAGCGCCAGCGTGAGGCCCGCGGCCAGCGTGAAGCCGGGGGTTCGTGTCAGGGTGCGTAGCGCGTAGCGGAGGTCCTGGCGGAGCGAGTCCATGGCTGCGGCCATGAGCGAAGGACATGCCAACCGCCCCGCGAGCGCAACCACCGGGCATTTCGAGGGGGGCCTTCTCGGAGGAGGTCGGAGGAGTGCGCGGATGCGGGAAGGCCTGTCCCGGAAATGGACAGGCCCGCGACGGGACGCCTGCTCCCCGAGGCGTCAGTGGACGTCCCACCGGGCGGCGATTTCCTCGCACGCCAGCCGGACGTCGTTCATCCGGCGCTGCTGGGCCCTGGGCGCCTGGAAGAGCCGGCCCGCGAAGACGTCGAACACGCCCACCAGCCGCGGGTCCACCGGGCCGCGCTGCTCCAGCCGCTCCTCGGCGTACCGCTGGAGCACCGTGGCGATGTACTGCCCGGAGCGCTCGTCCAGCGGCGTGTGCTTGGAGAAGTAGAGCTTCAGCAGCCCGGAGCGCATCCGCCCCTGGTCATCCACGCCGCGCAGCAGCACGTCCGGGCGCACGCTGATGTCCACGCCCGCCAGCGCCAGCGGCGGCAGGTCCGCGTCCACGGGACTGGCAATCGCCTGGGTGGTCAGGCCCCCCGCGGACACCAGGCACCGCTGGAGCGCCTCCGCGCACAGGGCCAGCCGGTGCGCGTCGTAGTCGGATTCCGGCTGGGCGTTGAGGAGCCGCCGCTGGTGGTAGCGGAGGATGACCTCGTCCCGGCCTCCGCACAGGAACTCGATGATGGCCTGGGCGGCGGCGGGGTAGCGCAGGTATCGCGGGTCCACCGGGTGCTTCTGGCCCTGGATGATGCGCTTTCGCAGCGACGGCGTCGCGGTGAGGTACTGGCCCAGCTTGTTGACGGAGACGCGCGGACTCTCATGGGTGACGGTCATGGTTCGGCCTTCCTTTCCGGCTTCGGGAATGAAGGCAGACTACCGGAAGGGTCTGACATCTCCGGGGCGGCCAGTGGGGCCGGCCACCCCATGAAAAGAAGACCCGTGGGGTAGGCCCGGTCAGGCCCGTCGTGGTGGGCCTCGGGTGGCCATGGAGGCGATGACGGCCATCAGCTCCACCGGCTCAATGGGCTTGGGCACATGGGTGGTGAAGCCCGCGAGCAGCGCGCGCGTCCGGTCCTCCATGCGGGTGTAGGCGGTGAGGGCCACCGCGGGGATGCCCCCGCCCTGTGCCGCGGGCAGGGCCCGGACGCGGGCGATGAAGCGGTACCCGTCCTCCTCGGGCATGCCGACGTCGGAGACGAGCACGTCGAAGGACGCCTCGCGGAGCTCGGCCAGCGCGTCCTCCGCCGAGCTGGCCGTGGTGACGATGCCGCCACACGTCTCGATGATGCTGCGAAGCAGCTCGCGCGTGTCCTCCTCGTCGTCCACCACGAGCACCCGCAGGCCCGCGAGCTGGGGCGGGCAGGGGAGGTCCTGCTCCCGCAGCGGGCCGCGGAGCGTGGGCGGCACCCGGACCTCGCGCCGCAGCGCCACGGCCTGCGGCAGGCTGACGGTGAAGGTGGCCCCCCGGCCCTCGCCCTCGCTGGTGGCCATCACGGTGCCGCCGTGCAGCTCCACCAGGTGCCGGACGATGGCCAGTCCCAGCCCGAGCCCCCCGGCCTTGCGCGTGGTGCTGCCGTCGGCCTGTCGGAAGCGCTCGAACACGTGCGGCAAAAACCGCGGGGAGATGCCCTGGCCCGTGTCGGCCACCGAGATTTCCACCGAGGAGTTCCGCCGCTCCACCAGCACCTGGACGCGGCCTCCCTTGGGGGTGAACTTCACCGCGTTGGACAAGAGGTTCCACGCCACCTGCTGCAGGCGGCTCGCGTCGCCCATGATGGTGCCGCTCGAGTCGAGCGCGGCCTGGATGCGGATGCCCTTCGCGTCGGCGGCGGGCCGCAGTGACTCGAGCGCGGCCTCCACGACCTGGCTCACGTCGACGGACGACACCTCCAGCTTCAGCTTGCCCGTCATGATGCGGCTCACGTCGAGCAGGTCCTCGACGAGCTGCCCCTGGGCGCGGGCATTGCGCTCCACGGTGGCCAGCGCCCGCTCCCGCTTCTCCGGCGGCAGCGTGCCGGTCCTCAGCATCTGCACCCAGCCGAGCACCGCCGTGAGCGGCGTGCGCAGCTCGTGGGAGACGGTGGCGAGGAACTCGTCCTTGAGCCGGTTGGCCTCCTCCGCCTCCTCGCGCGCCACGCGCTCCCGGGCGAGCAGCCGCTCCCGCTCCGCCTCCAGTCGCTTCTGCGCGCGGATGTCGCGGCTGACGGTGGCGATGCCCAGCTGCCGCTGGGTGTCGTGCTCCACCAGGGCGAAGGTGTGGTACTGCGCCGCGATGGGCTCGCCCGTCGGGAAGTGCCGGAAGCGGAACTCCCCCTCCCACCGGCCGCCCTGGAGGACGGCGGGCGCGATGTGCTGGTCGACGTAGGCCTGGTCTTCAGCCAGGAAGAAGTCCCGCAGGTGGTACCGGGTGATGTCTTCATCGGGCTTCAACCCCAGCAGGCGCCGCCCCGCGTCGTTCACCCACACCGCCCGGCCGGACGGGGCTCCCACGCCGATGAAGTCGGGGGATTGTTCGACGATGGTGGCCAGCCGCTCGCGCTCCTGTTCGGCGCTCCGCTGCTCCGTCACGTCCTGCAGGGCGCCGACGACGCGGTCAGGCTGCCCCTGGGCGTCGAAGTGCGTCTTCACCATGGCCAGCAGGAAGCGCTGCACGCCATCCCAGCCCTGTACGCGGCACTCCAGGCGGATCGCCCCCGCGCCCGGATGCAGCGCCTGTTCAATCGTGCGCCGCGCGCGGTCCCCGTCGTCGGGGTGAATCCGGGCCGCGGCCTCCGCCAGCGTCGGGGACTTGCCGGGGGGGAGGCCCAGGTGCTGAAGGGCCCGCTCGTCCCACGTCAGCACGCCGCGCGCGTACTGCAACTCCACGACGCCCAACTGCCCGGCGGCCAACGCCATCCGCAGGCGCTCCTCGCTGGCCCTGAGCGCGGTCTCCGCCTGGGCCCGCCGGACCACCTCCGCTTCGGCCTGGGCCCGGGCCTGCTGGGCGTGCGCGAAAGCCTCGCGCTCGGCGCGCTTCTCCCGCTCCACTGCCAGGTGGGTGACCACCTCGCGCGCCACGTCCTCGAAGAACCGGCGATAGGTGTCGTCGAAGCGCAGCCGGGGGCTGATGCCCAGGATGAGCACGCCCCTCAGGCTGTCCGTGTGGGTGCGGCGCAAGGGCAGCACCAGCGCCTTCTCTGTCGGCTCGGGCCAGGGGCCGAACTGGCGGGCTCCCAGGATGGACGGCACCGACTCCAGGAGGACCGGGACGTTCGCCGCCACGGCCTGCTTCGTGGCCTCCGTGATTCGTCCCAGGTCCATGACGGCGTGCCGCGCCAGCCCATCGAGCCCCGTGGACGCTGTCAGCCCCAGCCGCTGCTCGCCCTCGTCCCAGTCGTAGATGAGCGCGAAGGGGATGTCCTTGGGGTTGTCCGCCAGGGCCCGGATGGCATCCGTGGTGGCGCTCGCGGAAGGCCCGTTCACCCGGGGCGCCAGCGCGCGAACCGTGGCCAGCCGGCGCTCGCTGAGCACGACGTCGGTGACCTCGAAGACGACCTGGAGGATGCCCGCGATGGTGCCCGCCTCGTCTCGCAGGGGGCTGAAGTCGAAGGTGAAGTAGGCCTCTTCATTGAACCCGTAGCGGGTGAGCATGAAGCAGGTCTTCGCCACCTGCGTCACTTCGCCCGTCTCCAGGAGCTTGCGCATCCAGGGCGAGATGACGGGATAGGTGTCGGGCCAGCACTCGCGGTAGGTGGCGCCCAGGTAACGGGGATGGCGCGGGCCCATGATGACCGCGTAGCCGTCGTTGTAGAGCTGGATGAGCTCGTCTCCCCAGAAGATGATGGCGGGGGCCGGCATCTCCAGAATCATGGCGACGAACGACTGCAGCGGGCGGGGCCACGACGCGTAGGGACCGAGTGGAGTGCGGCTCCAGTCGTGCGAGCGCAGCAGCTCCCCCAGTTCGCCACCAGGGCCAGGGAGTTCAGTCTGGGAAGTGAGTTGTTTCACGCGGTCGGTGAGGTGCGGGGCGGGTGCGTAATCTAACGACGCAGCCTGCCGCGTCCTGGCCGTGTGCGTCCGGCCGAAACGCGACGAAGCGGGGGAGCAAGCGCTTGAACCACGCCCAGCGTCGTGCCGTGAACAGCCCTCCGCCGTCCGAGCGCCGTCCATCCCCAGGGCAAGTTGATGGTGGATTCACGACGCAAGGTGTTGTGCAACCCCCTGACAGTCTCTGGCTGGACTTTGTACTTTTTATGCAAGGGGGCCATTCCTACTTTCGCCGGTGGAGGCGCTCTTGAGTACGGGGCGCTTCGAAGACTCGCGCGGGCCGTGGAGGCCCGCGCCCCAGCAACGCACGGAGGCGGCGTCATGGCGGATACGGCAGAGAACCCTCTTGGGCTGAACGGCTTCGAGTTCGTGGAGTTCACCAGCCCCCAGCCCGAGGTGATGGAGCGCCTCTTCGAGCGGCTGGGGTTCACCGCGTACTCCAAGCACCCGTCCAAGGAGCTGGTCCGCTACAAGCAGGGCGGCATCAACCTGCTCGTCAACCGCGAGCCCGCCGGGCAGGCCGCTGAGTTCCGCGCGGCGCACGGGCCGTCCGCCAGCGGCATGGCCTTCCGCGTGGCGAACGCGCGCACCGCCTACGAGATGGCCCTGGAGCGCGGCGCCAAGGCGGCGGACCCGGAGCGGGGCTCGCTGGGCGAGGGCTCCTATGTCGTGGAGGGCATCGGTGGCAGCCTGCTGTATCTGGTGGACCGCCACGGGGCGAAGGGGTCGCTCTATGACACCTGGCAGGAGCTCCCCGGCGCCGAGGAGGCCGAGGCGAAGAACAGCGTGGGCCTGGAGACGCTGGACCACCTGACGCACAACGTGCGCCGCGGGCAGATGCGCACCTGGTCGTCCTTCTACAACCGCATCTTCGGCTTCACCGAGCAGAAGTACTTCGACATCAAGGGCCAGGCCACGGGCCTGTTCAGCCAGGCGATGATCGCCCCGGACCAGGCCATCCGGATTCCGCTCAACGAGAGCCAGGACGACAAGTCGCAGATTGAAGAGTTCATCCGTCAGTACAAGGGCGAGGGCATCCAGCACCTGGCGCTCACCACGCCGGACATCTACGGCACCGTGGAGCGGCTGCGCGCGCGCGGCGTGGCGCTGCAGGACACGCTGGACACCTACTACGACCTGGTCGACAAGCGCGTCCCCAACCACGGCGAGGACCTGGCGCGGATGCGGAAGAACCGCATCCTCATCGACGGCAACGAGGAAGAGGGCCTGCTGCTCCAGATCTTCACCGAGAATCTCTTCGGGCCCATCTTCTTCGAAATCATCCAGCGCAAGGGCAACGAGGGCTTCGGGAACGGCAACTTCCAGGCGCTCTTCGAGTCCATCGAGCTGGACCAGATTCGCCGCGGCGTCATCAAGGTCGACTAGGCCGCGCGCCGCGCTTGCGAGGAGAATCCGGTGACTACCCAGCCTTCCTCCGCGGTGTCGCCGGGGAGCGTCCTCAAGACGGCTCCCGGCGCCTATCTGTCTGGCTTCGGCAACGAGTTCGCCACTGAGGCGGTGCCCGGCGCGCTGCCGGAGGGGCAGAACTCGCCCCAGCGGGCGCCGTTCGGCCTCTATGCCGAGCAGCTGTCGGGCTCGGCCTTCACGGCCCCGCGCCGGGAGAACCGGCGCTCCTGGCTGTACCGCCTCCGGCCCAGCGCCAACCACCCGGCGTTCCAACCGCTGGCGCAGGGGCTGTTGCGAAGCGGGCCCTTCGACGAGGTGCCCGCTTCCCCCAACCGCCTGCGGTGGAGTCCCCAGCCCCCGCCGGCCCAGCCCACCGACTTCGTGGAGGGGCTGGTCACCTACGCGGGCAACGGGGACGCGGCGTCGGGCGCGGGCATCAGCATCCACCTGTACGCGGCCAACCGCTCCATGGTGGACCGGGTGTTCTTCGACGCGGACGGTGAGCTGCTCATCGTTCCGCAGGCGGGGCGGCTGCGGCTGGTGACGGAGCTGGGCGTGCTGGACGTGGCGCCGGGCGAAATCGCGGTGGTGCCGCGCGGGGTGCGCTTCCGCGCGGAGCTGCCGGAAGGCCAGGCCGCGGGCTACGTCTGTGAGAACCACGGCGCGTTCTTCCGCCTGCCGGACCTGGGGCCCATTGGCGCCAACGGTCTGGCCAACCCGCGCGACTTCCTGACGCCTATGGCGGCCTTCGAGGACGTGGACCGGCCCACGGAGGTGGTGCAGAAGTTCCAGGGGCGGCTGTGGTCGGCCCGGTACGCGTACTCGCCGCTGGACGTGGTGGCGTGGCACGGCAACCTGGCGCCGTACAAGTACGACCTGGCTCGCTTCAACACCCTCAACACGGTGAGCTTCGACCATCCGGACCCGTCCATCTTCACGGTCCTCACGTCACCCAGCGAGGTGCCGGGCACGGCCAACTGCGACTTCGTCATCTTCCCGCCGCGGTGGATGGTGGCCGAGCACACCTTCCGGCCGCCCTGGTTCCACCGCAACGTGATGAGCGAGTTCATGGGGCTGGTGCACGGCGTCTACGACGCGAAGGCGGGCGGCTTCGCCCCGGGCGGCGGCTCGCTGCACAACTGCATGAGCGGCCACGGCCCGGACCGGACCAGCTACGAGCAGGCCGTCCAGGCGGACCTGAAGCCTCACAAAATCAAGGACACGCTGGCCTTCATGTTCGAGTCGCGCTGGGTCCTCCGGCCCACGCGCTTCGCCATGGAGTCGCCGGCGCTTCAGCAGGACTACGACGCGTGCTGGGCGGGTTTCCAGAAGGCGAAGCTGCCTTGAGGGCCGCGTGAGCGCGCAGGAGGCGCCGGCGGAGCGCAAGCGCGTCTGGTCGACGCCGGCCAACGTGAAGCTGCTCCCGGTGAGCGCCCTGGAGGACCCCGGGGCGCGCAACCTCGTCCTCCAGATGGGGGACGCGTTCTTCCACGGCTTCCTGGTGCGCAAGGGTGACGCGGTCCACGGCTACGTGGACCGGTGTCCCCACGCGGGCCTGCCGCTCGCGCGCGAACTGGACCGCTACCTGACGCCCGACAAGACGCTCATCGTCTGCGGCTGGCACGGGGCCCTGTTCCAGGTGGAGGACGGGCTGTGTGTGGGCGGGCCGTGTTCGGGTGGCCGGCTCACCCCGTGGCCGGTGACGGTGCGCGACGGCATGGTCGTCACCGCCTGAGCCGCCGCAGGCAAGCGTTCGGCGGCACGTCCGTCGCGGGGCGCTCAGCGCGTTAAGCGTGCAAGTCTTGATTGGCTGGTCCTGGTGCCGGAGCCTGTGGCGGCGTCGTGGTGACGCCGTTCTTGAAAGGTACGGGCGCGATGATGAAGCGACTGGCAGCCCTGACAGGTGTGGTCCTCGCGGTGATGGTGGCGTCCGGAGCGGCCTGGGCCCGCGTCGAGCAGGCCGCGCCGCAGCCGGTGGCGGTGGCGCAGCTGCGGGTCGTGACGGCCAACCTGGACTTCCACCGTGCCGAGGCGGCTCGCAGGGATTGGAACACCATTGGTCCCGAGGCCGACATCGTGTTCGTCCAGGAGGCGAAGTACGTGCGGATGCGCGACATCCTCGGAGACGGCTGGGCGGTTCGTCAGGACACCTCGTCGGAGGATCGGCAGGGGAGCGCGGTCATCATCCGCAAGTCCGCGGTGAAGAGCATCGGCGAGCTGCAACTGGTGAAGGGGGTGGACGCCAGCGCCTGCCCGGGGGGCGGCATCATGACGCGGTGGATTGCCCGCGTGGACGTGCAATTGCAAAACAACCGCTGGATTCGGGTCGCGTCGCTGCACATGCCGCCCGAGCGCTGTCAGATGGGCCTGGGGAGCCCCTACGCCAGGATGGCGGACAGCGTGGTGGCGTTCGCGAACCGCAGTGACCGGCTGCTCGTCCTGGGCGCGGATTGGAACAAGGTGGTCGACAGCGACCCGAACGAGATTGGCGCGCGCACGGGTTTGAAGCCGCGCGGCCCCGACTCCGGCCTGCGCATCGACGGCTTCTACGTATCCCAGGCCATTGGCACCCAGGGCCTCGAATTCCTGCCGCAGACGGGTGACAACAAGCACCGTCCGGTGAAGATGAACATCACCGTTCCGGCGCCGTAGCGGGCCTGGCGCTCAGGGCGCGAGCCGCGCGTGGGGGGCATCCGCCCCTGGTGTGCGCGTGGCCGTGGCCGGCGCGTCGACGTCCTCGGGTTGCAGATAGGCGGAGGCTTCGACAATCGACTCCACGGTCCAGCCTCGGTTGGAGCCCCGTCCGCTGACTTCACAGTCGCCGTCGGTGTGGACGCCCAGCAGGTGCCCTCGCCGGTTGAGGACGCCTGCGCCGGAGCTGCTGACCAGGGTGTCCAGGTCGCCGTAGAAGACGAGCCCGTTGCACGAATCGAGGTAATCGCCCTCGGCGACGACCTTGGGGTATCCGCGGGGGTGCTGGAGGATGGCCAGCCGCTCGGTGGCCTGAGTCGTCAGCGGGATGGGGGGGACATCCGGCAGGACATCGAGCTGGATGAGCGCATAGTCCGGCGCTATCGACTGCTCGATGACGGTGCCTTCCGTAATCAAAGGGTCGCCGTCCGCGTCGTCCTCGAAGTTGAAGACAATCAGCGGGATGTCCCCGAGCCTGACACAGTGGCCCGCGGTGAGCACCACGGCGCCCGCGCCCGCATGAATCAGCGTCCCGGTGCAGCGCCCGTCGATGAGCACGACGGCGTCTTCCCGGTCCTGGATGACGTCAGCGAACTCACCCACGTAGCTGTTGATGGGGGTGAAGTCGAGCGTCGGACCGCACTGCGCGAAAGCACGAACCTCCGGTCTGGCGGGTGGCTCACAGACGGCGGGCTCGGTCTGCTCGGACCGTCCTCCGCAGGCGGTGAAGCCCAGGAGGACGGTCCCAGCGAGGAGCGAACCCCACGGCGTCATGCGGGAATCCGTGGGGTGTCGCGCCATGACTTAGTACAGGTACTGAAGCGCCGTGATGTCGGAGCTCTTGAAGTTACCCGTCTCGGACGAGCTGAAGCAGGAGTTCATGAGCGAGCCGCCGCGGGTGGCCGTGGTCGGCGTGCCGGGGATGTGGATGGCGCCCACGCCCGCGCTGCCCTCGTTGCCGCCGGAGCCGCAGCTGATGCTGCGGTTGTAGTAGTCAGAGTGGCGCAGGCCCACGGCGTGGCCCAGCTCGTGCGTCACGACGTGCTCGACCACGGCCACGCCGTAGCTGGCCGTGCCGGTGCCGATGTTGATGATGCCGTAGGGACGGCCGCCGGAGGGGAAGCCCGCCGAGCCGCCAGCGCCGGACATGGTGCGCGCGGAGATGGTCGCGCTGCAGCCCGTGCCGCCACGCTGCATCCGGAACGACAGGCCCAGCGCGTTGTAGTTGGCGATCGCCCGGTCAAGGCCGGACATCAGCGTGGCGTTGCCGGAGTACGCGGTGTTCGGGACGATGCAGATGCGGCTGATGGACGCGGCGACGAGGTTCGTCGTGCGGTACTGCTCCGGCGTCGACAGGTCCGACTGGAGCATCTCGCGGGACGCCTCGAGCGTCACGTGCGAGTCGCGGCCCACGTACACCTGTCCGTCGGAGAGCAGGATGTCGTCCGCCGGGAAGCCGGCCTCGACCAGGTTGGCGATGATCTCATCCTGCTCGTTCTGCTCACCGGCCTGCATGTCGGTGCCGCAGCCCGTCAGCATCATGCTACCGGTCACCGCGAGGACAGCAGCTCCCTTGAACATCTTCTGGAACATGGGCATCGGAAATTCCTCGTCCGTTTGACTGCGGGGGGTCGCGTCGTCCGCCTGGTATCCACCAGCCGCGGCGAGACGCGTCCCGGCCCTTGAGCAATTGATGGGCCAACGAATCCCGCAGGGTGAGAAACCCGAAAACGTTGACTAGCTTGGAGTCCATGCGCTCCAGGCCCAGGTCACGGGTACGTAAACGGAGTTGACGTCGGCCGCCGCAAGCCCGCGAGACGACGGTGGATTCCTTGGAAACGGCCAAGCGTTCCAAAACCACACAGTGATGTCTGGTTATCGGTCACCTGCCCCGTGGGGCAAAGACACCCCAGGCATGATCTGACACAGGTGAAAACAAACTACAACCCTGTAATGAGGTGGGAAGGGATACACGCGTCCGACGAGAGGTGCGCGTGAATGCACTGCCGGTGTATCCAGTCGCGTATGCCAATGCGCCACGTCACCTGTCCTGTTGCCGCGCTGCTGGGCGCGGTCCTGTCGTTCCTTCCTGGCTGTGGGAGCACGATGTCGAGCAATCCCTCGCCCGTGGACGCCCAGCGCCAGGACGCCACTTCGCAACAAGCCGCGGAGGCCTGGAAGCGCGCCCGCGTGGGTGATCGCGTCACCTATGCCTTCTCCGCGAACCAGGGCCCCACGCCTGGTGAGGCTGACGCCGCGCGCACGCTCGATGGCCAGTTGACGCTGGAGGTCGTGTCCGTGCAGCAGCCCTGGGTCTACGTGCGGGTGGCCTTCACGGACGCGGCGGGCAAGCCGTTGTCTCAGACGCGGCTGGCGAAAGACCTGGTGGTTCCGGTGCGCTCGGACGTGACGCGCCCGGTTGACGTGCCGCGTCCAGGGCAGGTGACGGCGGAGCGTCCGTCCTTCTCCGGCCGCGACTGGGAGGCCACCCGCTATGTCAGCGATCAGCGTCCCGTGGATGGTCCGCTGCGCACGCGCGTGTATGCCAATGACTCGACGTTGCTCTACCTGACGCGCGGCCTGCTGGAGGCGAGCACCGAGTCCGCCGGGTTCCGGACGCCGGGCGGCGTCAAGCTGTCGCTGCGTGAGTTCCAGGAGGGCTCCGCCGAGGCCAGCGCCCCCGCCCCCTCATTGGAGCGGCCGCTGGGGCCCGGCGCGTATTACGACCGGAGGGTGGACCTGGCGCCCACGCAGGAGGTGCTGCGCGTGTGTTTCACCGCCGAGCGCGGTTATGTCCTTCGCTCGGAGGGGCCCGTGGGCACCGGGAGCGACCCCTGCTCCGACTTCTCCAAGGCGGAGCCAGAGGCCCTGGAGGAGTTGGTGATGAGCCTCCCCTGGGATGCGCTGGTGTCAGGGGCGTGGCCTCCCGGCGCGGCCAAGGCGGGTGCCGGTGGCACCTTCACCATGGCGGACCGGAGCGTGCCCACGCTGACCGAGCAGCGCACGGACGACGACGAGGGCACGCGGCACGTCTACACGGAGACCTACGCGGCGGACCCCTGGGCGCCGGGGCTCGCGGGCGTGCCGTATGAAGCGCGCTTCCAGTCGCTCGACAGCGCCACCGAGCGCGTGGGGGCGGGGGGCCAGCGTGAGTCCGCGGGCGGCAGCAGGCTCGTCCAATGGGGCCCGTGGCTCGGCGGGCAGCCGTGACGCTGCGGTAGGCTTCAGGCAGCGGCCCCATTCCGAGCCAGCCAGGGCAGGCGGCCGGAATGGGGCGCTACACTGGGGGCGGACTGGAGGCGTCATGCACCTGGAGAGACTTCGTCGGCTGCCCGCGCTCGTGCTGCTTGGACTTTCCCTCGCCGGTGGGCTGGGGTGCTCGGAGGAGGACGCGGGCGTGGACACGCCCAACCCCCTGACGAATCCCAAGGAGGGGCCACCCGCTGGGAATCCGAACCCGGAGGCCACCTGCGCCATCCCGGCCGAGGCCGGCCTCGCGGACGTCTCCCGGCCCACCACCGTCGTCGGCACGGGGAGCCCGGCGAGCTGCACCAGTGACGCGTTCCTCCAGGCGGTGGCGCGGGGTGGGGTCATCACCTTCGACTGTGGTCCCGAGCCCGTCACCATCACCCTGGAGCGGACGGCGAAAATCTTCAACGACACGGGGCCGGAGATTGTCATTGACGGGAAGGGGCTGGTGACGCTCAGCGGGGCCGGGCGGCACCGCATCCTGTACATGAACACCTGCGACGCGGACCAGGTGTGGACGACCGCGCACTGCCAGGACCAGGACCACCCCCGGCTGACGCTGCAGAACCTGACGTTCGTGGACGCCAGCTCCAAGGCGGAGACCGAGTTCGACGGCGGTGGCGCCGTCTGGGTTCGCGGCGGGCGCGTGAAGGTCATCAACTCCCGGTTCTTCAACAACGTCTGCGCGGACGTGGGGCCAGACGTGGGCGGCGCCGCGCTCCGGGTGTTCAGCCAGCACCGGAACCAGCCGGTGTACGTGGTGAACACGACCTTCGGTGGCAAGGCGGGTTACGGCGGCGCCTGCTCCAACGGCGGTGGCATCAGCAGCATCGGCGTGTCGTGGACCCTCATCAACAGCCTGTTCTCCCATAACCGGGCCGTCGGCAATGGCGCCAATCCCGCGCGGCCGGGGACGCCGGGTGGGGGCAGCGGCGGGGCCATCTACAATGATGGCAACACGATGACGCTGTCACTCTGCGGCACCCGGCTTGAGCACAACGAGGTCAACGCGCACGGCAGCGCCATCTTCTTCGTGAGCAACGACCACTCAGGGGACATCCGCATCGACCGCTCGGTGATTCGGAGCAACACGGGTGGGTCCTGGTACCCGACGCATCCGCAGATTTCGAATCATGACGACACGCCCATCGTCGTGACGAACTCCACGATTGAGTGAAGATTAGCGCCTCAACCGTCATTTCAAACCGGCACCCACGAACGCCCGAGCGCGTCTGCGGTCCAGCCGCCCTTCCCGCCGGCGAGGCCCGTGCGCGTACGCGTCGCCCTCGCGAAAATTCGCCTAACGCGGAGCACCCGATTCCTTCGGTATTTCTGCTTAATTTGATGATACTGGAATATAAGAAAATTCCGTTCAAAATCAAACGACTCATGCTACCGTGCGCTTGGGGAACACGCGCATCATCAGGGGCTGATGTCGATGGATACAGGGGGGCAGGAGTTGCACGGCATTGCCGTGATTGGCATGGCAGGGCGTTTTCCGGGGGCGGAGAGCGCTCGCGAGTTCTGGGAGAACCTCCTCGGTGGCGTCGAATCCATCTCACGATTTCGTGATGATGAGTTGATGGCCGCGGGGGTGCCGGCGGACGTGCTGCGCAACCCGGGCTACGTGCGCGCCAAGGGCGTCATCGCGGACGCGGACTGCTTCGACGCGGGCTTCTTCGACTTCAGTCCCAGGGAGGCGCAGCTCCTGGACCCGCAGCAGCGGGTGTTCCTGGAGAGCGCGTGGGCGGCGTTCGAGGACGCGGGCTATGAGCCGACGCGGCTGACGGGGATGCCGGTGGGCGTCTTCGGGGGCATGGGGCTCAACAGCTACCTCTATACGCACCTGGCGCGGCCGGGAGTCCCGGTGCCGCTCGAGGAGTTCTTCGCGGCCTTCATCTCCAACGACAAGGACTTCCTGTCCACGCGGGTCTCCTACAAGTTGAACCTCCGGGGGCCGAGCCTGACGGTGCAGACGGCGTGCTCCACGTCGCTGGTGGCCGTGCACCTGGCCTGTCAGAGCCTCTTGAGCTTCGAGTCGGACCTGGCGCTCGCGGGTGGAGCGGCCATCACGCTGCCGCTGCGCACCGGCTACCTGCACAACCCGAACTTCATCCTGTCGCGCGACGGCTCCACCCGGACGTTCGACGCGAAGGCGGGCGGCACCGTCTTCAGTCATGGCGTGGGAGCGGTGGTGCTCAAGCGGCTGGAAGACGCCGTGAGGGATCGGGACTCCATCTACGCGGTCATCAAGGGCAGCGCCGTCAACAACGATGGGGCCTCGAAGGTGGGCTTCACCGCGCCGAGCGTGGACTCGCAGGCGGAGGTGATTCGCACGGCGTACACGGTGGCGGACGTGGACCCCGCGAGCGTCGCGTACGTGGAGGCGCACGGCACCGCGACGCCCATGGGGGACCCCATCGAGGTCGCCGCGCTGACGCGGGCCTTCGACTCCGGGACGCGTCGCCCGACGCCGTGCCTGCTGGGCTCGGTGAAGTCGAACCTGGGGCACACGGACGCCGCGGCCGGCGTCGCGGGGCTGATGAAGGTGGCGCTCGCGCTGCGCCATGGCGCCATCCCCCCGTCGCTGCACTTCGAGACACCCAACCCGCACCTGGACCTGGAGTCGGGCCACTTCCGCGTCGTCACCGCGCCCACGCCCTGGCCGGACCTGGGGGCGCCTCGGCGGGCCGGGGTGAGCGCGTTCGGCATTGGCGGCACCAACGCGCACGTGGTGCTGGAGGAGGCGCCCGCGCCGGAGCCCGTGCCGCCCGGTCGCCGCGAGCAGCTCCTGGTGCTGTCCGCGCGCAGCCCCCAGGCGCTCGAGCGCGCCCGGCGCCGGCTGGCCGAGCACCTGCGCCGTGAGCCCTCCGTGGGCCTGGGGGACGCGGCTTTCACGCTGGCGATGGGCCGCAAAACCCTGCCGTTCCGCGCCTCGCTGGTCGCCTCGGACGCGGCCGAGGCGGCGCGGGCGCTGGAGGCCGACCCCTCGGCGGAGCCCGTGGCGGCCCGGCAGACGCCGGTGGCGTTCCTGTTTCCGGGGCAGGGCTCGCAGTACCCGGCCATGGGCCGGGGGCTGTACGAGGTGGAGCCGGAGTACCGCGACACGGTGGACCGGTGCGCGGCGCTCCTGCGGCCGCACCTGGGACTGGACCTGCGGGAGGTCCTCCACGCGGACTTGAGCGACGCGGCGCTGGCACGGCTGGAGCGCACGGAGCTGACCCAGCCGGCGCTCTTCGTCGTCGAGTACGCGCTGGCGCGGCTGCTCATGTCGCGGGGCGTGGAGCCCTCGGCGATGCTCGGCCACAGCGTGGGGGAGTGGGTGGCCGCGTGCCTCGCGGGCGTCTTCCCCCTGGAGGACGGGCTGCGGCTCATCGCCCTGCGCGGCAAGCTGATGCAGGCGCTGCCGCCGGGGAAGATGCTCTCGGTGCCCCTGCCGCGCGACGAGGTGCGCCGCCTGCTGAGCGAGCGGCTGTCGCTGGCCGCGGTGAATGGGCCGGCCTCCTGTGTCGTGGCGGGGCACTCCGAGGCGGTGGAGGCGCTGGCGGCATCGCTCGCGGAGCGGGGCGTTCCGGCCCGGATGCTGCGCACCTCGCACGCGTTCCACTCGTACATGGTGGATGACGCCCTGGCGGCGTTCCGCCGGGTGGTCGAGCAGGTCCCCCTGTCCGCGCCGCGCATCCCGTTCGTCTCCAACCTCACGGGCCGCTTCATCACCCCCGCGGAGGCCACGTCCCCCGACTACTGGGTGCGCCACATGCGCGAGGCGGTGGAGTTCGCCCGGGGCGTGGGCATGCTCCTGCGCGAGGAGCGCGTGCTGCTCGAGGTGGGGCCGGGCAACGGCCTGGGAGCGCTGGCGCGGATGCACCCCGAGAAGGGCGCGACGGCCACCCTCCTGTCGACGATGCGCCACCCGAAGGCCTCCGTCCACGATGGCCGGGTGCTGCTGGAGACGCTGGGGCGGCTGTGGGAGGCGGGCGGCGCGCTGGACCTCTCGGCGCTCTGGCGCGGCGAGCCCCGCGGGCGCGTCCACCTGCCGACCTATCCCTTCGAGCGTCAGCGCCACTGGGTGGACGCGCCCGCGGAGGGCCCCGCCGTCCCGCGCGACGCGCAGGAGGGCCTGTTCCACGCCACCTCGTGGGCAGCGCTGCCGCGGCCCACGCCGCGCCGTCCCGTCGAGGGGGAGCGGTGGCTCTTGTTCCTGGGCGACTCGCGGCTGGCGCGAGCGACCTTCGCCGGGCTGGGCCTCGCGGCCTCCTCCGCCACGCGCGTGGTGCCGGCCGAGGCCTTCGAGCGGCGCGAGGACGGGCTGTACGGCCTGCGCCCTGGCAGCCGCGAGGACCACCAGCGGCTGGTGCGGGAGCTGGCGGCGGCGGGACGGCTCCCGGACCGCGTGGTGCATGCCTGGAGCGTGACGGGGCCCTCGGACGCGCCGCTCTCGTTCGAGACGCTCGGACACGCGCAGGCGCTGGGGTTCTACAGCCTGCTGTGGCTGGCGCAGGCGCTCGGTGAGCACGGCGGTGGCCGGCCCGTGTCGCTGGTGGCGGTGGCCGATGGCGTCCACGCCGTCGGCGAGGGGGAGCACGTCCGCCCGGAGAAGGCGACGCTGCTGGGGGCATGTCGCGGCATCGCGCTGGAGGCCCCGGGCCTGACGTGCCGGCTGGTGGACGTGGCCGCCGAGGGGCCGGAGGCCCTGGCGCACGCGCTGGTGGACGAGCTGCGCGCCGAGGAGGACGCGGGCGTGGTGGCGCTTCGCGGGGCACGCCGGTGGGGGCCCCAGGTCTCCCCCGTGGTGTTGCCGGGCGAGGGCGGGGGGCCGGAGGGCGCCCTGCCGGGGCGCACGTGGCTCATCAC
>NZ_JABXEO010000209.1:0-1125 GCF_013372585.1 Myxococcus sp. AM010 | reverse complement strand
GTGTCGGGCGGCGTCAGGTCCACCGTCCAGGTGTGATGCGGTGGAGCGTTGTCCACGTTCCCCGCCGCGTCCTTCGCCCGCACCCACAGCGTGTAGGCGCCATCCGTCAGCACCGGCGTCAGGTAGGTGGACGCAGGCGTCAGATGGGAGGCCGCGCAGTCCTGCCACCGGGAGCTGCCCTCCGCCGGAGCCTGGGTCGCTGCCGAATCATCCCGTGCGCACTGGAACGTCACCGGGTCCTCGTTCGACTCGAACCGGAACACCGCGACCGCCTCGTTGAAGTCCACCCGAGGCGTACCGCCGTCGGCGAAATCCGTGGTGGGCCGAGATAGGTCGACCCGCCAGACATGGCGCGCAGGCGTCGTGTCCACGTTGCCCGCTGCATCCCTCGCCCGGACCCAGAAGGTGTACGTCTCCCCATTCGTCAGCGTGCCCGTCGTATGAGTCCCCGTCCCCGAGCACGGCGTCGTCTGCCACGCGCCGGCGCCCACCGCGGGTGGCGAGGCGATGTCGCCGGTCTGAAGGACACAGTGGAAGGTGATGCCCGACGTCTCGTTCGACGCGAACTGGAAGACCGCGTTCGCCAGTCGTGACGGAGACGTGGGAGTGCCGTTCGCGGTGAAATGCGTGTCGGGCGCGGTGGTGTCGACGGTGTAGGTCACCGTGTTGCTGGGAGGGCCCTGGAGTCCCTGGGCCTCGGTGACGGCCATCAGCACGGTATTGCCCGTGGGCAATGCCCGGGAGAGGGTGACGGCGAACGCCGTGGGTGAGTTCGTCGTACCGACTACGGCACGGCCGAACTCCGGGCCATTCGGTACACCCGAGATGCGTTGGTAGATCACCACCTCGGTCCCGGCGGTCCCCGTTCCGGTGAGCGTCGGCAGCGGATTGTTCGTCGTCACGGCCGTCGCGGGCGCAATCACCGGCGCGGCAGGGGCAGTCAGGGCCACCTGCATGAACGTGGCAAGCCCGGTGTGAGGAAACGCATTGTTTCCAGGCGTAGCCCCAGCGTGCCCCCCGCCCACCGCGCTGCCCGCGATGCCATTCGATACGGAGGACGTGGCCGCACAACCATTCGCAGTCGCGGCCTGGACCAGGATCCGGCCGCCACCGCCGCCGCCACCC
>NZ_JABXEO010000208.1:0-888 GCF_013372585.1 Myxococcus sp. AM010 | reverse complement strand
GGCACCGGTGTCTTCCAGGTCCAGGCTTTCGCGCAGGTCCGCGAGCGGATCCACCTCTTCCGGAGGTGACGGCATGGGCGGGCGCAGGTTACCCCCCGGACGGGCGCACCACCAGAGACGCGTGGGCAGGTGCGCGTCCGAAGTTCCATCCATCCGGTCAGACGGCAGCCGTACAGTCTCCTCGACGCCGAGGCTCCCGGGCGTTAGCCAGTGAGGGAAAACATCACACCTCGCCTTGCCCTCCCAGGGGGCCGGTGACACCTTCGAAGGTTTCCATGGCCATCCGCTACGCGCTACCCAACGGGCTTACCGTCGTCTTCGAGGAGCAGCACGCCGCCAAGGTCGCGGCCTTCCAGGTCTGGGTCAAGGCCGGGAGCGCCGACGAGCGGCCGGACCAGGCGGGGCTGGCCCACCTGCACGAGCACATGCTCTTCAAGGGCACCGAGCGGCGAGGCCCCGGTGAGGTCGCCCGGGACGTGGAGTCCCATGGCGGCGAAATCAACGCCTGGACCTCCTACGACCAGACCGTCTACCACATCGTCATCGCCAGCCAGTTCGCCCGGATGGGCCTGGACATCCTGGGGGATGCGGTGCGCCGGTCGGCCTTCGACGCGGGCGAGCTGTCGCGCGAAATCGAGGTGGTGTGCGAGGAAATCAAGCGCAGCCAGGACACGCCGCCCCGCCGCGCCTCGCGAGACCTCTTCTCCACCGCCTACCAGGTGCACCCCTACCGGCTGCCCGTCATCGGCACCGACGAGAGCGTGCGGAGCTTCACGCGGGAGAAGGTGCTGGAGTTCTACCACCGCCACTACACGCCGAAGAACCTGGTGCTGTCGGTGGCCGGCGACCTGCGCGAGGCGGACCTGCGCGAGTGGGTGGACGACATCT
>NZ_JABXEO010000207.1:0-1170 GCF_013372585.1 Myxococcus sp. AM010 | reverse complement strand
GACTTCCGCCACGACGCCGGCGCCCACCGTGCGGCCACCCTCGCGAACCGCGAAGCGCAGCTCCTTCTCCATGGCCACCGGGGTGATGAGCTCCACCTCGATGGCGATGTTGTCGCCCGGCATCACCATTTCGACGTTCTCCGGCAGCTTCACCGAGCCCGTCACGTCCGTGGTGCGAAAGTAGAACTGCGGACGGTACCCCTTGAAGAACGGGGTGTGACGGCCACCCTCTTCCTTCGAGAGCACGTAGATCTGCGCCTTGAACTTGGTGTGCGGGGTGATGCTGCCCGGCTTGGCCAGCACCTGGCCGCGCTCCATGTCCTCGCGCTTCAGGCCACGCACCAGCGCGCCGATGTTGTCGCCCGCCATGCCCTGGTCCAGCAGCTTGCGGAACATCTCCACGCCCGTGACGACCGTCTTCTGCGTCGGACGCAGACCGACGACTTCCACTTCCTCGCCGACCTTGATGATTCCGCGCTCGACGCGGCCGGTGGCCACCGTACCGCGGCCGGAGATGGAGAACACGTCCTCCACCGGCATCAGGAAGGGCTTGTCCGTCGCGCGCTGCGGCGTCGGGATGTAGCTGTCCACCGCCTCCATCAGCTTCAGGACGGCCGGCTCGCCGATGTCGCTGGTGTCACCCTCCAGCGCCTTGAGCGCGGAGCCCGGGATGATGGGGATGTCGTCGCCAGGGAACTCGTACTTCTTGAGCAGGTCGCGGACTTCCATCTCCACGAGCTCGCGCAGCTCGGGGTCGTCCAGCATGTCCACCTTGTTCAGGAAGACCACGATGTACGGAACACCGACCTGACGCGCCAGCAGGATGTGCTCGCGCGTCTGCGGCATCGGGCCGTCCGCCGCCGACACCACCAGGATGGCGCCGTCCATCTGCGCCGCGCCCGTGATCATGTTCTTCACGTAGTCGGCGTGACCCGGGCAGTCGACGTGGGCGTAGTGCCGGTTCGCCGTCTGGTACTCGACGTGCGCGGTGGAGATGGTGATGCCGCGCTCACGCTCCTCCGGCGCCTTGTCAATCATGTCGTACGCCAGAAACGTGGCGCCGCCCGTCTTCGCCAGCACCTTCGTGATGGCGGCCGTCAGCGACGTCTTGCCGTGGTCCACGTGTCCGATCGTGCCGATGTTCACGTGGGGCTTGTTACGCTCGAACTT
>NZ_JABXEO010000206.1:0-1317 GCF_013372585.1 Myxococcus sp. AM010 | reverse complement strand
CTCTCCTTCACGGCCCTCTCGACGTCGAGGCGCTGTCGTCCGCACTCCGCTGGCTCCTCTCTCGCCATTCAGTCCTCCGCCTCGCCGTCCCCTCTGACGAAGGGCGCCCTGCTCCCTTCCTCCTCGAGGTGCCGGCACGCGTCCTCCGTCACCAGAAGGTGGAGGTCGCCGACGAGGTGCAGCCCTGGCTGCGGGAGGAGATCGACACGCCGTTCTCGATGGAGCATGGCCCGCTCTATCGCTTCAGCCTGCTGAGTCTCTCTGCCGAGCACCACGTCCTGTCGCTCGTCTTCCACCACCTGGCGGTGGATGGCTTGTCCCTGTCCATCCTGGTCCGCGAATTGGGCGTGGCGTATCGAGCGTTCCAGCAGGGCGCAGCTCCCGAGCTGCCACCTGTGACACTGGATTGGGCGGACGTGGCGGTCTGGCAGCGCAGCGCCCCCGTGCTCGCGAGCGAGGACGCGCAGCTCGAATACTGGAAGCAGCAGCTCACCGGCGCACCGGCGGTCCTGTCGCTCCCCACGGACAAGGCGCGGCCTCCAGTCCTCTCACCTCGGGGACGGCTGACCCGCCGGGAGCCGCTGTCCATTCGCCTGAACGAGGCCGTGCGCGCGCTCTGCCGCGAGCGGCAAGTCACGCCCTTCATGGTGTTCTACGCGGCCTTCGCCGCGCTGCTGCGCCGCTACTCGCAGCAGTCCGACTTCTGCGTCGGCACGCCCGTCGCGGGCCGCACCCATCCGGCCACCGAGGACGTCGTCGGCACCTTGGTGAACACGCTGGTGCTGCGCAGCCAGGTGCACGCGGACAGCTCCTTCGACTCACTGCTCTCCGAGGTCCGCGCCACCACCCTGGAGGCCATGTCCCACCAGGACGTTCCTTTCGAGCGCGTCGTTCGTGCGCTGGGCGTGGAGCGGACTTCCGCTCACTCACCGCTCTTCCAGGTGATGTTCGACCTGTACCAGCAGGGCGATGCGTTGACAGGCGCATTCCCTGGACTCGATGCGCGCCCGCTGGAACTGGACATCCACACCACGCACTTCGACCTGTCGCTGACGGTGCACGCCAGCACGGAAGGTTTCGGCGTGACGGTGCAGTACAGCACCGACCTGTTCGAGCACGACTCCATCCAGCGCCTGGTGGGCCACTACCTGCGCCTGCTCGAAGGCGCGCTCGCCGCTCCCTCCGCGCCCCTTGCGTCCGTCGACCTCCTCTCCGCCTCCGAGCGCCAGCAGGTCCTCTTCTCCTTCAACGACACCTCCAGGCCCTTCGACTCCCTCGCCTCGGTGTCCTCCCTGTGGACCGCCCAGGTCGCTCGCG
>NZ_JABXEO010000205.1:0-1305 GCF_013372585.1 Myxococcus sp. AM010 | reverse complement strand
AGATGGGTATAAGAGACAGACGTGGAAGAAGTGCAGCGCAAGGAAGTCGCCGCCCTCAAGGCGATGGTCGAGCTGCTCATCGAGAAGGGTGTGTTCAGCCGCGAGGAGTACCTCGCGAAGGTCAAGCGGTAGTCCTCCATGCGCAAGAAGATTGGTGAGCTGCTCGTCGAGGCCGGCGTCGTGACGGAGGAGCAGGTCCGCGTGGCATTGGGACGTCGGGGTGCATTCGGTGGCCAGCGCCTGGGTGAGGTGCTGGTGGCGCAAGGGCTTTGCACGCCCACGCATATCGCGCAGGCCCTGTCCGCCCAGCACGCGCTGCCCTTCGTGGCGCTGCCGGAGGAGATTCCGGCGAACGTCGTGAGCTTGGTGTCCGTGGACTTCCAGTCCGAGCACCGCATCGTGCCGTTCCGGATGGAAGTGGAAGGCCGCAGCGAGCGCATCCTCGTCGCGGTGGATGACCCGGCGGACGTGACGCTCGTGGACGAGCTGCGCTTCCAGCTCCGCAAGCAGATGCGTGTCTTCGTGGCGGCTTCGGACGACCTGGACGCCGCGCTGGCGCGGGCCCGGGGTGAGCCGCTGGACATCGTGGAAGCAGTGGCCCTGGAGGACGAGGACGGTGCGCCGCCTCCGCCCGTGGCCGCTGGCGCGCCGCTCGAATGGGATTTCCCGGAGGCTCCGAAGCCCGTGTCCAAGCCCGTACCGCCTTCTCCGTCGCCCGCTGCCCGTCCCCCCTCGCCCCGAGGCCCGGCCTCGCCGCCACCGCCGCCGCCGGAAGCCACCGACAGCGAGGCCGGCGTGGACGCGCTGGATGACCTGCTCGGCCGGAAGGCCTCGGCCCCGGTGAGGCCGCCGCCGCCTCCTCCTCCCGACGCGGAGGCGGACGGAGCGGAGGGCCGGCCGCGCGTGCCGGTGGTGGTGTTCGGCGGTGCGGCGCAGGGCTCGCGTCCGTCGGTGCCGCTCACGCCCACGCCTCAGTTCTCCGACGAGGACCTGTCCATCCTGGACGACATCGAGCGCATCTCCCGCGGCGAGGACGCCTCGCTGGACACGGAGAAGGTGAAGCCGGCGCGCATGGTGGCCAGCCTCATCCGCCTGCTCATCCGCAAGGGCGTCATCCAGGAAGGGGAGTTCCTGGAGGAGCTGGCCCAGAAGTGACGGCCGCCGTGACGCCCGCGGGGCAGGAGCTGTTGCTCGACGTCCGCGGGCTGACCACGGAGCTGGCGCTGGAAGCGGGGCCGGTGCGCGCGGTGGACGACGTGTCCTTCGCGCTGCCCCCGGGGGGAACGCTGGGGGTGGTGGTGTCTC
>NZ_JABXEO010000204.1:0-1393 GCF_013372585.1 Myxococcus sp. AM010 | reverse complement strand
GCGTTTCAGTGTGGTGGACCAGGGCCCCGGCATCTCCCAGGAGCAGCGTGCGCGCCTCTTCGGCCGCTTCCAGCAGTTGGACAGCTCGGACACGCGCTCCAAGGGGGGCACGGGGCTGGGGCTGGCCATCTCGCAGGCCATCGTGGAGCAGCACGGCGGTAGCATCACCGTGGAGAGCGAGGAGGGCCGGGGCTCCACCTTCACCTTCACGCTGGAGTCGGCCCGGCCCGCGCCGGCCCTGCCGCCGCCCGTCATCCCCGAGGACGCGTCCCGCCATGAGGTGCTGGTGGCCACCGCGGACGTGGAGCTGGCGTCGCTGCTGGGCGGGCTCCTCTCGCACGAAGGCTACCGCGTGCTGCGCGCCACCAGCCTCATCGACGCGGCGAAGCACCTGGACACCGCGCTGCCAGACGCGCTGGTGGTGGACATGCAGCTGCCGGAAGGGCACGCGCTGGACTGGGTGCGGCGCCTGCGCGAACAGCCGCGCACGCATGAACTGCCCGTGCTGGCGCTGTCCGGCCGCTCGGACGAAGCCGAGGGCGTCCCGCACTGGGTGGACTGGATGCCCCGGCCGCTGGAGGAGTCGCGGCTGCTCAAGTCGCTGCGCTACGCCACGCGGCAGCCGGGCCAGGCGCGCGTGCTGGTGGTGGATGACGACGCCACCACCCGGCGCACGCTGTGCGCGCAGCTGGAGCGGCTGGGCGTGCAGGTCTTCGAGGCGGCGGACGGCGAGAGCGCGGTGGAGCTCGCGCGGGAGACGACGCCAGACCTCATCGTCCTGGACGTGGGCCTGCCGCGCCTGGACGGCTTCGAGGTCGTCGACATCCTCCGCCAGGGCAAGGGCCGCGCCACGCCGCTCATCGTCTTCACGGGCCGGGATTTGACGCGCATGGCTGAGCGGCAGCTCACCCTGGGCATCACCCGGCACTTCACCAAGTCGCGCGCCTCGGAAGAGGAGCTGGTCTCCTCCGTGCGTGACCTCCTCAACGGCCTGCTGGCGAGAAAGGCACATCCCTCATGAGCAGCAGGACGCTCCTGTTCCTGGAGGACGACAAGGACTTGCAGTCGCTGGTGGGCACCTTCCTGCGGGAGAAGGGCTACCGCGTGGAGCCCGCGCGCAGCGCGGCGGAGGCGCAGGCCGTGCTGGCGCGCGTTCCGGTGGACGCCGCCATCGTGGACGGCCTGCTGCCGGGGATGGCGGGCGCGGACTTCATCCGCGAGCTGCGCAAGACGCAGCCCAAGCTGCCCATCCTCTTCGCCTCCGCCTTCTGGAAGGACTTGAAGAGCCACGAGCTGCTGACGCGGCAGCTGGGCGTGGTGCGCATCATCCACAAGCCCTACAAGCCGGAGGAGCTGCTCGTCTGGGTGAACCAGCTCTTCCCCGCGCCCGCCC
>NZ_JABXEO010000203.1:0-1501 GCF_013372585.1 Myxococcus sp. AM010 | reverse complement strand
GCTAGGAGTGTGTAGCGGTAATGGGGTTGGAAGCGAGACCGGACGAGAGACGCCGGTCCGTCGTTGGGTGCGGCAGGCCGCTACGCTGCCGTCATGCGGAAGAGCTTGAGGAGGTTGTGGGTGGCGCAGATGAGGGCCCACTCCTCCCGGGCGGCCGTCAGGCCTCGGCGCAGCAGGGCACGGATGCCGCGTGCCTCTTGGATTTGGCCGAAGACGGGTTCCACAATCGCCTTGCGCATCCGGTACACCTCCTTGCCTCGCTTCGTCGCCAGCTTCCGGGCCATCCGCTCCTTCGGAGTGAGTCCCGAGGGCGGACGGCCTCTGACTTTTGGTGGCGCTTCTCCATGCTTCTGGCGGCCGGTGGCGAGGTACGGCTCGACGCCCACCGACTCCAGCCAGCCGACGTTCTTCGCCGAGAAGTAACCCGCGTCCGCGCTCAGCTTGCCTGGCACTTCGTCGAGGTGAGCGGCCACCCGGTCCACCAGCGCCGGCAGGTGCTCGGCGTCCGGAGGCTGGTTGGTGAGGGCCTGGGCGACAATCACCTGGTGCGCCGAGTCCACCGCCGCCTGCGCGTTGTAGGCCTGCTCGAAGCTTGCGCCCTTCTTCATGATTCGGCTGTCGGAGTCGGTGAAGTTGCGCTGCGCCTTCGGCGTCGGCTTGCCCTCGGCCGTATGGGGCACGGTGTGGCTGGGCAAGTCCTGGACGGACGGGGGCGCGTCGTCGTCATCATCCTTGCGTTTGCCTACCTCCGCGGCGGCCTTCGCCTCTGCCTCCAGGGCCCGCCGGGCCTCCTGGATTCGCTGCAGTCGTGACTGCGCCCGCCGCAACTCCTCGGGAAGCTCGTCGCCTCGCTTGCCCTTGCCGTGGCGGGCGTCCTCTTCCGCGTCGACGGCCTCCGCCTGGGCCAGCAGGTGCCGCACCTGCTCGCGCAGCTTCGCTTCCTCCTGCTGCATTCGCTCGTAGCTCATCGCCTTGTGCTTGCTGGCGTTCGCCTTCAGCTTCGTGCCGTCCAGCGCCACGTGCCCCAGCTTCACCAGCCCCGCCCTCGCGCACAGCTTCAGCATCTGCACGAAGAGACTCTCGAAGTGCGCCCCGTGCCGACGCCGAAACTCCGAAATCCGCGAGTGGTCCGGGGACTGGTTCGCCGCCAGCACGCGGAAGGCCACGTCCTCCTGCGTCTTCCTCTCAATCTTCCGAGACGACGTCACCCCGGTGCAGTACGCGTACAGCAGCAGCGCCACCATCATCTTCGGCTCGTACGGCGGGTAGCCTCGCAGCTCCTTCTCGTACGACTCGTAAATGGGCCCCAAGTCCAGCTCCTCCACCACCTCCAGCACGAATCGCGCGAGGTGGTGCTCCGGCAGCCAGTCCAGCAGCGACGGCGGCAGCAGGAAGGCCTGCTGCACATTCCAGGGGCGGAACTTCTTGCTCATGCCCGGCATTCACCACGCGGGCCTCCCTCCGGGCAAGCCCCACCGCGATTACCGCGACACGCTCCTAG
>NZ_JABXEO010000202.1:0-1541 GCF_013372585.1 Myxococcus sp. AM010 | reverse complement strand
GGCAGGGCCTTGCGGTCCACCTTGCCGCTGGGCGTGAGCGGCAAAGACGCCAGTGCCACGAAGGCCGCGGGCACCATGTACTCGGGCAGGCGCTGCTGGAGGTGCTGGCGCAGGGCATCGGCGGAGAGGCCGTCGCCCACGACGTAGGCGACGAGCCGCTTGTCGCCCGGCACGTCCTCGCGCGCGAGCACCACGGCGTCCTGGACCCCGTCGTGCGCACGCAGGGCGGCTTCGACTTCGCCCAGCTCGATGCGGAAGCCGCGCAGCTTCACCTGGAAGTCGAGCCGACCCAGGTACTCCAGCGTGCCGTCATGCCGCCACCGCACCTTGTCTCCCGTGCGGTAGAGCCGCTCGCCGGGCGTCTTCGCGAACGGGTTGGGGACGAAGCGCTCCGCTGTGAGCCGTGGCTGCCCCAGGTAGCCCCGAGCCAGCCCGTCTCCCGCCAGATAGAGCTCGCCCGCGGTGCCCAGCGGCGCCAGCTGCTGCCGCGCATCCAGCACATACGCCCGCGTTCCCACCAGCGGCTTGCCGATGACGGGGACCGGACTCGGACTGCGCCGCACCTTCGCGAAGGTGGCGTACACGGTGCTCTCCGTGGGGCCGTAGGCGTTGAACGCCGTCGTGCGCTCCGTGCTCGCCAACTGGCTCCAGAGCGACGGGTCCATGGCCTCACCCGCGCACAGAATCCTCGCGGGGACGTGGGGCCGCTCCAGCAGCCCCGCCTGAAGCAGGAGCGTCAGCTGCGCGGGCGTGCAGTCCAGCACGTCCACGCGCTGCTGCCCCAGCCACGCCAGCATGGCCTCCGGGTCCTTCCGCGTCTCCTCCGGCACCAGGCACAGGCAGTGTCCGTCCGCCATATGCACGAGCTGGTCCATGCTGACGTCGAAGTAGAGCGGCGCGTTGAGACTGAAGCGCTGCCCCGGGGCCAGCCCCGAGTGGAACGCCTGGCTCGAGGCCGAATGCAGCGCGGCCAGCGACTGGTGCTGCACCATGACGCCCTTGGGCATGCCCGTGGAGCCGGACGTGTAGATGACGTACGCGAGATTCTCCCCGCGGACCTCAACGGCGACCTCGTCTGTGGGCAGTGACGCCAGCGTCGAGGCCTCGGCATCCAGACACAGCAGGTGCTGGACGTGGGGCTGCCACGGCTCGGCCAGGTGCTGGACGGTGAGGAGGACGGACGCGTCACTGTCCTTCAGGACGAAGGACTTGCGCTGCGCCGGAGCCGCCGGGTCAATGGGGACGAAGGCCCCACCGGCCTTGAGCACCGCCAGCACCGCGACGATGGCCTCCGGCGTGCGCTCCAGGCACAGGCCCACGCGGACCTCCGGGCCCACACCCAGCGTGCGCAGGTGCGCGGCGAGCTGGTTGGCCCTCGCGTTGAGCTGGGTGAACGACAGCACTTGCTCACCCAGCGCCACGGCGGGGGCATCGGGCGTGCGAGCCACCTGCTGCTCGAAGCGCGTGTGGAAGAATCCTCCACGCGGGACATCGGACGCGGTGCTGTTCCAGTCCACCAGCAACTGCTGCTGCTCCACCTC
>NZ_JABXEO010000201.1:0-1595 GCF_013372585.1 Myxococcus sp. AM010 | reverse complement strand
GTGAAGAGCGCGGGCAGCGCCAGCGAGGTGCGCTTGAGGCGCTGCACGGCCTCCGCGGCCTTCGTCGCGTCCGTGCCCTTCTTCTCTTTGATGACCTCCGTCACCTTGCCGGCCGCGGTGATGGCGGCGATGCCCATCAGCGCGAACACGGCGACGGACGCCGTAGTGGAGAGCGCGAACCGCCGCGCTGATGGGACGTCCGGGCCGCTGTCGAAGGTCTCGAACATGACTGATGGCGCATATAGCGACGCCATGTGTCGGGCCTGTCCGGGGCCCGTGACACTTTGCTTCCATCAACTTGACGGGAGCGTCACGGCGCGAGCCCGCCACCAAAGCAACGTGGCAGGCGTGACACGGCGTCTGCGTCCACCACCGCGCGCGGTGCGCCCACGCGGCGCATCTGCGACAGCAGGGCGATCAGCAGCGCCGTGTAGACGAGCGCGAAGGGGCGCCACAGGAGGACGTGGCGGCTCCACTCCGCGCCCAGCCCCGAGTCAGAGACCAGGAGCCCCGTGAGGGCGATGAGCGCCACCAGCACCAGGTTGGGCCGGTGGCGGCTCTCCACCGCGGCGCGGATCAACGGCCAGGCCAGCACGTAGTTCGCGCGCCACGCCAGCGGTGACAGCAGGGTGACGCCCAGGCAACACACGGCGATGAGGTCCGCTGGCCCGGGTCTTGCCCACACGACGGCGGCGACGAAGAGGACCATGGCCACGGCCTGCGCCAGCGACATGTCACCGGGGGGCACCACGGTGTCGGGCGGGTACACCAGCGCCAGCAGCACGGTGGGCAGGCCCTGGGTGTTGGCCTGGAGCGCCCAGGGCGGCGTGGTGCGCGCCAGCGTGTCGCTCCAGAGCTGGAACTGCGCCAGCGCGCCGTCCCAGCCGTAGCGGGCGAGCGTGGGCAGGGTGAGCAGCAGTCCCACCACCGCGGTGGCGCCGATGACGCGCCAGTGACGGCGCCACAGGAAGAAGAGGCCGACGAGGGCGGCGGGCGGCTTGAGCAGGAAGGCGACGGCGAAGGCGATTCCGGGGCGCCACACCTGCCCGCGTTCGGCGCCGAGCGTGGACAGGAGGATGAGCAGCAGGATGACGGCGTCCACCTGGCCGTAGAACAGCTCGAAGGTGAAGGACGGCAGCAGGGCCAGCGTCGTCAGGGCGGGCGCCCAGGCCCAGGGCGTGGCTTCCCCCGACGAAGGCGTGGCGCGCATGGTGAGGCGGGCCACGGCGGCGAGCGCGGCGATGGAGCCCAGGTTCCACAGGGCCACGGCGGCGCGCGCGGGGAGCAGCGTGAAGGGAAGGAAGAGGGGCGCGGTGACGGGCGCGTACTTGAACGGCATGGTGCCGTCGGACAGGCGGTAGATGTCCGAGGCCTCCCAGAAGCGCTCCGCCGCCATGAGGTAGACGCGGAAGTCCACGCCTCGGCGGGGATGCTGGCCCACGGCGATGGCGGCCACGGCCAGCACGGCCAGCACGAGCCACCAGGCCCAGCGCGCCCAGGGCGCACCCACTCCAGGAGCTGTCCCCTCACCCTCGGCCGGTGGGGGGGATTCGGAGCCGGAGGGCCCCGGGGCGACGGCGGTCATCGGCAGGGAG
>NZ_JABXEO010000200.1:0-1687 GCF_013372585.1 Myxococcus sp. AM010 | reverse complement strand
AGATGTGTATAGGAGACAGGGGCGAGGCGGTGGGGCTGTTCGCGCTCTTCATCGCGGGGCTGGGGGTGAAGGCGGCGCTGGTGCCGCTGCACGGCTGGCTGCCGGCGGCCATGGTGGCGCCCGCGCCGGTGAGCGCGCTGCTGCACGCGGTGGCGGTGGTGAAGGCGGGGGCGTTCGGCATCGTCCGCGTCGTCTATGACGTGTTCGGCGTGCGCTACGCGCAGTCGCTGGGCGTGACGGGCCCGCTGGCGGCGGTGGCGGCCTTCACCATCCTCTATGGCTCCGTGCGCGCGCTGTCGCAGCAGAACCTGAAGCGGCGGCTGGCGTACTCCACGGTGAGCCAGGTCTCGTACATCGTCCTGGGCGTCGCCATCGTCGGCCCGGTGTCCACCGTGGCGGCCTTGTCCCACCTCGTCCACCAGGGGCTGATGAAGATAACCCTCTTCTTCTGCGCGGGCAGCCTGGGCAAGGGGCTGCACATCCACGACGTGAAGGAGCTCAAGGGCGCGGGGCGGCGCATGCCGTGGACGATGGCGGCCTTCACAGTGGGGGCGCTGGGGATGATGGGCGTGCCACCCGTGGCCGGCTTCGTCACCAAGTGGTACCTGGGCCTGGGCGCGGTGAGCGAGACGGGCCAGGCCTGGGCGCTCTGGGTGCTGGTGGGCAGCACGGTGCTCAACGCCACCTACTTCCTGCCGCTGCTGAAGAGCGCCTGGTTCGACGCGCCGGACGCGGAGCACGCGGGCCCCGCGCCACGGTGGGAGGGCCACCCGCTGCTGCTCTTCCCGCTGCTCACCACGGCGCTGCTGTCGCTGGTGGTGGGGCTGCTGGCGCACTCGCCCATCAGCCCGCTGTCCTGGGCCTGGCTCATCTCCCAGCGGGAGTTCCGGCCATGAGCGGCCGGGGCCTGCTGCTCGTCGCCATCTTCCTGCCGCTGGTGGCCGCGGGGCTGGCGGCCGTGCGGGGGCCGCGGCGGTGGAGCGGCGCGCTGGCCTCGGTGGCGGCGCTGCCGGCGCTGGGGCTGGCGCTGGCGGCGGGGCGCTCGCCGTCGCTGGAGGTGGAGTTGCCGTGGCTGCTGCTGGGCGCGCGGCTGGGGCTGGACGCCACCAGCCGGCCCTTCCTCCTGGCCACGGCGCTGCTGTGGACGGCGGCCGGGGTGTACGCGGCGAGCTACCTGGCGGAGGACCCGCGGCGGCACCGCTTCCACGCGCTGTTCCTGGCGGCCATGTCCGGCAACCTGGGGCTGGTGCTGTCGCTGGACGTCATCAGCTTCTACACGGCCTATGCGGTGATGGGCTTCTCCACGTACGGGCTGGTCATCCACGCGGGCGGGCCGGAGGCGGAGCGCGCCGCGCGGGTGTACATGGGCTTCGTCATCTTCAGCGAGGTGCTGGTGTTCGCCGGGCTGGTGTTCGCGGTGGCGGCGGCGGGGGGCGCGCTGGACGTGCGCGCGGTGGCGGCGGGGCTGGGGGGCTCCGCCTGGCGGGACGTGGCCCTGGGGCTGCTGCTGGCCGGCTTCGGGGTGAAGGCGGGGGTGCTGGGGCTGCACGCCTGGCTGCCGCTGGCGCACGCGCTGGCGCCTACCCCGGCGAGCGCGGTGCTCAGCGGCGCCATGCTCAAGGCCGGGGTGCTGGGCCTGTCCCTTATACACATCTGACGCTGCCGACGAATAGCCTTGTGTAGATCT